>JBAZXJ010000033.1:0-10472 GCA_041659865.1 Candidatus Margulisiibacteriota bacterium
GACGTCAGGCGGAACCCCAGGCGCCCGATCAGCTCGAGGGGCGAGTCCGTGGCCGCGCAGAGGCGGGCGATGTTGCCGGTATTGGGCGGGATCTCCGGTTCGACCAGGACGATGTTGAACATGTGTCCATTATAACATGTGAACATGTCATTCCCGCGCAGGCGGGAATCCTGGTGGTGGCTGTGGTGGGTCTGTATAGTGTGGGCCTTGGGGACGGAGGACGGATAACCCTGGCTTTCGCTGGGGACGGAGGATATGCCTCACGAGCCCAGTATTTGCAAGGCATTTATTTTCTATTCCTCCGTCCCCATTCATTCCATGATCTTGTGGTTCTGTTAAAAGTGACAAAAATGTCATCTTGCGCCAAAAAGGTATTCCTTTTAAAATGAACCTATGAAAGTAATCAAGAACGAATATATCGCTGATACCCAAAACATCCGCTTAGGAAAGATAGTTATCTCTGCTCCGGAGATCGCCCGCAAGGCCCAGCCTGGCCAGTTCGTCGTGGTCATGGTCAAGGAAGAAGGGGAGCGTATCCCTTTGACCGTGGTCGATGCCAGTGATGGCAAGATAACTTTGATCTATCAGGAAGCCGGTTTTTCCACGAGGTTATTAGGTACGGTTAAGACCGGCGCTGATCTGTATGCTGTAGCCGGTCCGTTGGGCCATGCTACGGAAATGAAGAACTATGGCAAGGTCGTGGTGGTCGGCGGGGGGGTCGGTATCGCCGAGATCTATCCGGTGGCCAAGAAACTGAAACTTTCTGGCAATACGGTCGAAGTTATCGTCGGCGCCAGGAATAAAGACCTGCTCTTTTTGACCGAGGAACTCAAGCCTTGCGTTGATGTTCTGCATATCTGTACGGATGATGGTACTGCCGGCAGAAAAGGCTTTACTACCGATATCCTCAAGGAGTTATTGGATAAAGGCGATGTTAACCTAGTCTATGCCGTAGGACCTTTGCCGATGATGCAAAGAGCTGGTGATGTTACTAAACCATATAATGTAAAAACACTTGTTTCCCTTAATACTTTAATGCTTGATGCCACCGGAATGTGCGGTGTCTGCCGCGTTACTATCGATGGCAAGGTGAAATTCGCCTGTGTGGATGGGCCTGAGTTCGACGCCCATCTGGTTGATTGGTCCGAGCTGGGCAAGCGGAACCGGATGTATATCGATAAAGAAAAACATATCTGTAATATTATGAAAGCGACCGTAAGCGCATGAAAAAAGAACCGGTAGTGATCAAGGAATTATCCGCGGCCAAGAGAGAGAATAACTTTTCCGAAGTAGTCCTTGGCTATGATGAAGCAGATGCTGTTGAAGAAGCCAAGCGCTGTATCCAGTGCAAAGACCCCAAATGTAGTCAGGGGTGCCCGGTAGGTATCGATATCAAAAAATTTCTTTTTCAAGTCAGCCAGAACGATTATCAAGGTGCTTTAACAACTATCAGGGAGAATAATAATTTTCCTTCGGTCTGCGGCCGTGTCTGTCCCGCGGAATATCAGTGCCGCAAGGCCTGCGTGTTCACGAAGAAGGATTCGCCATTTGCTTCGGACCAGGCGATCAATATCAACTTTATCGAGAGGTTTGTGGGGGATTGGGGGATGAGGAACGCAGTAGTCAGTAGTCAGCAGTCAGTAGTCAGTAGTAAGAACAATGATAAGAAAGTTGCGGTGGTTGGTTCAGGGCCGGCGGGATTGTGTACAGCCGGGGAACTAGCACGCGCTGGGATCAAAGTTAAACTATTCGAAAGTTTGCACAAGCTTGGTGGAGTGCTCCGCTATGGTATCCCTACTTTCCGTCTGCCGCGCGATATTATGGATTTTGAGATCGAACAATTAAAGAAGCTGGGTGTCGAAATGGTGCCTAATTTTGTGGTCGGCAAAGCCGCCAGCGTTCAGGATCTTTTTGATGAGGGTTACGGCTCTGTATTTTTGGGCTTGGGAGCCGGGGTGCCTACTTTTATGGGTATCAAGGGCGAGAGCCTCTGCAATATCTATTCAGCGAACGAATTTCTGACCAGGGTCAACCTGTTAGGTGCGGACAAGTTCCCGCAGAATCATACTCCGGTCAATATCGGCAAAAATATTATCATTATTGGTGGCGGCAATACTGCTATGGATTCAGCCCGCGTCGCTATCCGTTTACAGAGGATGAATGGAATTGCTCCCAATACGACCGTATGTTACCGCCGTACCGAGCTGGAAATGCCAGCGCGTCGGCTGGAGATCCATCATGCCAAGGAAGAGGGCATTATTTTTAAATTCCTGGCTCAGCCGGAGGAATTGCTTGGCGATGAGAACGGTTACGTTAAGACCCTGCGCTGTTTACAGTGCGAACTGGGCGAACCGGACCAGAACGGACGCAGAAGACCTGTAATTATGCCGGGCAGCGAATTTGATCTGCCCTGCGATCAGCTGGTCATTGCCGCCGGTCTTGGTGCCAACCAGGTCCTGACTTCAGTTACCCCTGAGCTAAAGCTCGATAAATGGGGCGATGTGATAGTTGATAAAGAAACGATGGAAACCTCAATGAAAAAGGTCTTTGCCGGTGGCGATATCGTTGGTGGCGAAGGTACCGTTATCGAAGCGATGCGCATGGGCAAGTTCGCGGCGAAGGCCATTGTTGAACAGTTGTCTGTAAAGTAATCCCAGAAGTAAAGAATTAAAGAAGTAAAGAAGTAGCAGGAGGGAAGTCTCCTGAGGCGCGTATTTTCAAAACATATCAAGCTAATTTATTTTCCGACCATTAACAGCATGAACAACCCCCGTCATTGCGAGGAGGCATCCGACGTGGCAATCTCGGCTGTTTAAGTAAGGGACAGGCATGCCTGTCCCTTACGTGAAAGAAGAGGCTTCGCTCATGCCTCTTCGCAATGGCGGGGGTGTGTATTCACATAAAAAAAGGGAACAGCTTTTACGCTGTTCCCTTTTGCTATACTTGTAAGGGCCGGTCTCGACCGGTCCGTACGAAACAATAATTACCTAGACAACGCCCTGAGCTAACATGGCATCCGCTACTTTAACAAAACCGGCGATATTCGCGCCTTTGACGTAGTCAATGGTCTTGCCTTCCTTGCCGTATTTTACGCAGGATTCGTGGATGCTGATCATGATCTGCTGGAGCTTCTTGTCGACCTCTTCTCTGGTCCAGGACAAGCGCTGGCTGTTCTGGGACATTTCCAGACCGCTGGTGGCTACGCCGCCGGCGTTGGCCGCTTTGCCAGGAGCATAAAGGATACCGGCCTTTTGGAAGACCGCGATCGCTTCAGGAGTACTTGGCATGTTGGCGCCTTCGCCGATACAGAAACAGCCGTTCTTGACCAGTTCCTTGGCATCCGCTTCGTCGATCTCATTTTGGGTAGCGCTTGGGTAGGCGATATCGCACTTAACTTCCCAGGGACGCTTGCCGCCGTCGACGTATTTACAGCCGTACTTGTCGGCGTATTCTTTGATCCTACCGCGCTTGACGTTCTTTAATTCCATGACGAAAGCCAGCTTCTGGGCATTGATACCTTCCGGATCATATATATAACCATGGGAATCAGAAAGAGTAACGACTTTGGCGCCAAGCTCGTTGAGCTTTTCAACGGTATACTGGGCGACGTTGCCGGAACCTGATACTACGCAGACTTTGCCTTTGAGGGATTCGCCTCTGGTCTTGAGCATTTCCTGGGTGAAGTATACACAGCCGTAGCCGGTAGCTTCCGGACGGATCAAACTTCCGCCCCAGCCTAAGCCTTTGCCGGTCAATACTCCGGTGAATTCATTTCTGATCCTCTTGTATTGGCCGAACATAAAACCAATTTCACGTCCGCCTGTGCCGATATCACCGGCTGGTACATCGGTATCCGGTCCGATATATTTACATAGTTCGGTCATGAAGCTTTGGCAGAAGCGCATTACTTCATTATCAGTCTTTCCTTTGGGATCAAAATCCGAACCGCCTTTACCTCCGCCCATAGGCAGGGTGGTCAGGCTGTTCTTGAAGACCTGTTCAAAAGCCAGGAACTTTAATACACCCAGGTTAACGCTTGGATGTAAACGCAGTCCGCCTTTGAATGGCCCGATAGCGCTGTTCATCTGGATACGGAAACCGCGGTTGACCTGGACCTGCCCTTTGTCATCTAACCAGGGGACGCGGAACATGATCACGCGTTCTGGTTCGACCAGGCGCTCCATGATCTTGGCCTCGCCGTACTGGGGATTTTCCTTGATAAAAGGAATTACTGAAGTTACAACTTCCTCGACTGCCTGATGAAATTCTTTCTCTCCCGGGTTCTTGGCAATGACCATATTCATAAATTGCTGTTTGTTCATATTATTTCCTGCTTTCTTTTGAGAATTTACTAATGTTGCTTGCGGTATTTACCTAAGCGTCACCTCCAGACAAAATAGTCTTGTTCATAACAAAAAGGTGAGAACAGGATAGCTCAACTTACTTAAATGGACAATAGGGTAAAAAGTGTCAAAGTTGTACCAAAACGTACATTTTTTAATGTTAGTAAAGGGGGGCTTTAAGGCTGAGACCTTTAGGCACTAAGGAGCATTGGAAGAAAGGATCCAAAGCCCCGTCATTGCGAGGAGGCATCCGACGTGGCAATCTCGGCAAGGTATCGTTTATCGAGATTGCCACATCGCCCCGATGCGGGACTCCTCGCAATGACGGGAGGCTAACTATTCAGCGCCTGATGCACCTTCCGCGAAATATCCGTAGCACTATATGGCTTAGGCAAGACCCCGGCGGCGCCGCTGGCCAGCATCTCCTGTACCTCTTCGCCGTCAATATAACCGCTGCTAATGATCACCTTGACCTTCGGAGCGAGCTTTTGCAGCTTGCTGAATACTTCGTAACCATTCATCTGAGGCATATGCATATCTAAGATTATCAGGTCGATATCTGCTCCCTTTTGTTCAAAGATCTCCAGCGCTTCTTTACCGCTCTCCGCCTCCAGCGTGCTATAGCCTATACTCTGGAGGATCTTGGAAAGGATCCGGCGTAAAGGTTCCTCATTATCCACAATCAGGATAGTGCCTTCTCCTTTGGTCAAGCTAACGGCTTCCTTTTGGGTTTTGATCGAAACGGATTCTTTATTGCTGGCCGGAAAATACAGGGAGAAAGTTGTGCCATTATTGACAATACTGTCCAAATGGACAAATCCATTATGGTTCTGCACCATTCTGTATACCATGGACAAACCAAGCCCGGTGCCCTTGCCTTCAGGCTTAGTGGTAAAAAATGGTTCGAAAACCTTTAATCTGATGTCCTCAGGAATACCCTGGCCGGTATCGATTATGGTGACGCAAACATATTTTCCCGCAGGGATCTCGGTCTGGTTGTGGCGTAAGGATATGTTATGGGCCTTGATGGTCAGACTTCCGCCATTGGGCATCGCCTGGTCCGCGTTAAGTCCAAGATTGATGATGGCCTGTTCGATCTGGTTTGCATCCGCTTCGACCGGGGACAGGTCATGCCCGATCTCTGTAGCAAAAGAAACATTATGCTTGATAGATTTTTCCAGCAAGACGGCGGCTTCCTGCACGATCTCTCCAAGATCTAAAGGCTTAAAAGCATGAGTATCCTTCCGGCTGAAAGCCAGCAGCTGCTTGGTCAGGCTGGTAGCCTGGCGGGCGGAATTTTCTATAACGTCCAGATGGTCATTAAGTTCCTTGTCTTCTGCCCTGATCGTACGAATGAAAGAAGAGTAGCCCAATACTGTCCAGAGTATATTATTAAAATCGTGGGCGATCCCGCCGGCCATGGTACCGAAGGCTTCCATCTTTTGCATCTGCATCATCTGCTGTTCCAGTTTGAGCTTTTCCTGGGTCTTTTGTGCGACCATTTTTTCCAGGTTGTCGGCGTAACCTTTGAGCTGAGCCTGGCTTTCATTTAACTCACGACGCAGTTCGAATTCCTGGAACCGCGAACGATGATCAAAATAGGCGGCGGAACAGAGCATGGCAAAAGAACCGATAATAAAGAACAGATGGTTTAACAAGGTCTGCAAGTTATTGATATTGTGATCAAAGATCATAATACCTCCAAGGTAAATGGCAAAAGCGATGGTACATTGCACAACGGCTTCTGAAAGGGTCAGCGGTAAAATAGTTAAAATACCCAGCATGGTAATGATCAAGGCGACATAATAGGAAGAAGATTCGCCCCCCAGTTCCAGGACCATATTTGTATTTTGAATGCTCAAGGTGATCACGCAGAGATAGGCCAGGATATGTACGGACTTTCTGCCCCAGCGGCTATGCACGATCAAAAGAAAGATCATGGCCAGGATGATGGAGACCGCCCGGTAGACAAAGAAACGATGCGCTAACTGGGGAGCGACCGAGGCGTCGATCCAGCTGATGATCGGAATGATGATTATGCCTAAGTAGAGCAGGATGTTCAGGCGTTCCCAGAATAACCTGCGGGTATAGGCGGCGAACTCCTGCCTTAAAGTGGCTTTGGAGAGATGGGCTTTCTCGATAATAATGGAAGATAATCTGGACATGCTTAACTATGCTAACAAATAAGCATGATGCTTTGCAATGAACAATTAAAAAAGCTTAAGCTGTCGGTCGCCCATGACCTCGGCTTGCTGGGATTCCATACCTGCCAGGATCTCTCTGGCCCGGCCAAGCAGCTCGGTCGGCAGGCCGGCGAGTTCCGCGACATGGATCCCGTAGCTTTTATCAGCTCCTCCGGGCAGGACCCGGTGTAAGAACGTTATCTTGCCGTTCTTTTCCTCGACGGCGACATTGTAATTTTTAATTCCTTTATATTGTCCTGCCAGCTGGACCAGTTCGTGGTAATGGGTGGCAAAGATGGTCTTGGCACCGATACGCAGGTGGATGTATTCAGCGACAGCCCAGGCCAGGCTCATGCCGTCGAAAGTACTGGTACCCCGGCCCAATTCATCGAGAATTATGAAACTGTTCTTGGTAGCATTATTAAGAATGTTAGCCGTCTCGGTCATCTCGACCATAAAGGTACTTTGTCCGGCAAAAATATCGTCCATAGCGCCGACGCGGGTGAAGATGCGGTCCACGATGCTCAACTGGGCCTCACGGCAGGGGACGAAACTGCCGATCTGGGCCAAAAGCAAGATCAAGGCGGTCTGGCGCATATAAGTTGATTTACCGCTCATGTTCGGACCGGTCAGAACGATCAGCCGCTCGTTCTCCTGGTCCATCGAGTTGTCATTTGGTGTGAACGAAACATTGCGCAGAGTTTTCTCAATGACCGGATGCCGGCCGTCGCGGATCATCAGGACATGATCTTCTGCCGGAAAGATCTCCGGACAGACATAATTATTTTCCACCGCGTTGTTAGCTAGTGACAAAAGCACATCGAGCAAGGCTATGCTTTGGGCCAGCTGCTGCAGTTCCAAGGTATGCAAGGCAACATCTTTGCGCAGTGCGCTGAACAATTCGTATTCCAGGTTAACTAAACGTTCGGAGGCATTAAGTAATAAAGTTTCTTTTTCTTTTAATTCAGGCGTGATAAAACGTTCGCCGTTGGTCAGGGTTTGTTTGCGGATGTAGTTTTCCGGGACTAAAGACAGGTTAGAGGCGCTTACTTCTATATAGTAGCCAAAGACCCGGTTGTAACCGACCTTAAGGTTCTTCATTCCGGCCCTGGCTTTTTCCTTGTTCTCCAGTTCGATCAGCCATTCTTTCCCGCCGTGGCTAACGTTCCAGATCTCATCAAGTTCGGCATTATGACCGCGCTTGATCATCCCGCCTTCCTTGATCTGCAGGGGAGGTTCGGGGACTAGCGCTTGGTCGATCATTGCCAAGATCTTCTGGAAGCTGGATGTGCCACTAATTGTTTTGCGCACATTTACCAGAAGCGCGGAAGCAGTTGGGCCTAGTGCAGATGATAATTCAGGCAAAATAGCCAGTGACTCTTTCAGCGCGACCAGGTCACGGGCATTAGCTGAAGCGTTGGCCACTTTCACGGTCAGACGTTCAATATCATAGATATCTTTTAGAAATGATTTTAGTTCTTCTCGCAAAATTAAGTCGTTAGCCAATTCTGCGACGGCTTCCTGGCGTTCCTTGATCTTAACGAGGTTGAGCAGGGGCTGGTTAAGCCACTCCCGCAACAACCTGCCGCCCATGGAAGTTTTTGTCTGGTCCAAAACCCAGAGCAGGGAACCTTTGAAAGAATTATCCCTGATGGTCTTGTTGATCTCCAGATTTCTCCTGGTCGTATTATCAAAGATCATGAAGTCGCCCAGAAAATAGGTTTTTATCCTGCTGATGTGGTCCAGTGCGGTCTTCTGTGTTTCCTTTAGATAGTCAATCGCACCTGAGGCGGCGATCTTGGCCAGGTCGAGTTCCTGACAGCCAAAACTTGCCAGAGAAGAGACCTTGAAATGGGCGAGCAGTTTTTCTTCGGACTTTTTTACGCTATCGGGATGGAACGCGGTCAAGTGAATGGATACTTCTTCCTTGAGTTCTTCCGGGAGGAGTATTTCCGAAGGATTAAAACGAGAGATCTCATCTAGTAATTGTGCTTTGCTGTTGACCTCGGTCACCTTGAAGTCGCCGGTCGAGGCTTCGACCAGGGCGATACCATATTTATCTTTGTCCTTGGCCACGGCCATCAAATAATTACTCTGTTTATCCGTGAGCATGTTAGATTCGAGGATCGTGCCGGGAGTAACGATGCGCACTACTTCGCGTTTAGTCAGCCCTTTGGCCAAAGCCGGGTCCTCGGTCTGTTCGCAGATGGCGACCTTGTAGCCCTTGTTGATCAGGCGTGGCAGGTAGCTGTCCAGGGCATGGTAGGGTATCCCGCACATCGGGATACGGTTCTCGTCCTTGCCTCGCCCGGTCAAGGTGAGCTCTAACTCTCCGGAGACCAGTTTGGCATCCTCAAAGAACATTTCATAGAAATCCCCCAGCCGAAAGAACAGTATCTTATCCTGATGCTGTTGCTTGATCTCCAGATACTGTTTGACCATCGGGGTCTCGGGGGTTAACTGCTTGCTCATGTAAGGAGCAAGGGTATAGAAAGAGGGCGGGTTTGTAAAGACGCAGGGCCGTGAACCTGGAACGTGTAATGAGGATGGAACACCACTCCGCCATTGCGAGGAGGCATCCGACGTGGCAATCTCTCAACAAAAGGAAGCCCTTGCTCACTGAGCAGCCCCGCCCTTGGGGCGTAACGAAGAGACACAAACCGCCGTGTGTTTATCTCCCAAACCCGATCGGTTTCTTCTTCCCCTCGACCGGTGGATTCAGCAGCTGCCGAATGTTCTCAAATAGAACCGATATTTGATAGCCATGCTCCTCTGAACTGCGCTCCAGTGTGTCGATCTTCTGCAGGATGTCTTTATGGGTCAGCAGTATCTTGCGCAGGTGGACAAAGACCCTCATGATCTGGATATTAACGGCAATAGCCTGCCTGCTTCTAAGCATACCTGAAAGCATTGCTACCCTTGTTCCGTAAAGACCATGGGTAATTTCCTTTTTCCGCCCCAACTTGAAGTGCCATTTTGGCACTTCAAGATATCAGCCTCTTCCTTGTTAAGGTAAAACATGAAATCATCCGGAAATCTTTCCAGATTTCTGCGTACCTGCCGGTTCAATTGTTTGGTATCTACACCATAGAGATCAGCCAGGTCTTTATCAATGATGACTTTTTTCCCCCGGATAACGTATATCCTGTCTTCAATGGTTTCGATCGCGACCAGATCTGGTTTCTGCATAGTTATTTGACCTCGTTGCTATTTGTTTAAACTTGAGGTCGCAAATTGCGACTTCAAGTTATGAGGTTAATATTTTATCGGTTTATTTGGTCCAAGGTAAGATGTTTCTTTCAGCTACAGGTGTTTCTCACAGCTACATGGGGCGGCCAGGGAACTGGCCGAGGAAATAGGGGATAGGGAATTGGAAATTAGAGGCGTAATCCGGGCATTATGAAATATTGAACAAGGTGTGATAAAATATTTTCAATGAAAAAGATATTACTAAGCTCCATCGCTCTGTTCCTTATTGTGAGCACGCTCTATGCCGATGTCCTCTCCGATTTCAAGGACGCCAAAGCCTTCTATAAGGCCAGGAACTACCAGCAGGCCGCCCAGCTTTTCGCGAGCGCGGCTTCCACTGATTCGATCGTGCAGGATTTTTCCCTTTATTATCTGGCCAATTGCTATGAAAAGTTAAATAAGACGGAACAAGCTGTACGCTGGTCGGAACAATTGCTCAGTAAATATCCTGGATTCCCCCTTATCGGTTCGGCCAAAAGACGGATCAGCGATGATCATTTCAATAATGCCGACTGGCAGTATTTCACAGCCAACAGCCTCTGGGCCAAGATCATGGAATTTTCCAGCAGAAGCGATTGGGGACGGATGCAGACCGGCTTGATGAAATATGCGGAACTTTACCCTTCGGCTAACCTGACCAGGATAAATTATTATCTGGGACTGGCCAGCCTCAACGTCAGTCGTCCCCAGGATGCCA
>JBAZXJ010000034.1:0-9454 GCA_041659865.1 Candidatus Margulisiibacteriota bacterium
ATCAGACTGTTCTCTAATATAAAGGCATCGAGTTCTGATGCCGCGACTATGATCTCGATGTCCGCTATCTTGCTGACCAGTTTTTCTGTTTTGGGCGTGTGATCTGGCCGGTCCTGAAAATAGGAGAGTACCCTGTTCTTTAAATTCTTCGCCTTGCCAACATACAACACCCCGCCCTGGGTGTCTTTCATTATATAGACACCTGGCTTGGGCGGTAAATTATTCAGGAAAGTTCGCTGGTCTCTACTTTTTGGCTTCGGCATCAGCGGGAGCTTCTTCCGCGGGCTTTGCTTTCTTGGCCCTTGGCGCTCTGGTCCTGGCCGGTTTATCGTCGTCGTCCTGGCTTCTGGTCTTGCTCGCCTTGGCCTTCTTGGCGTTTTTATCAACGATGATAACTTTCAGGCTGGCATTAACGCCGGTATAGACCTTGACCGGGATCTGAAAAGTCCCCACAGCCCTAAGCGGCTGATGCATGCCGATCCTTTTCTTCTCGATATCGAGGCCGATCGCTTCTTTAATTGCCATGGCAATTTGCAGATTGGTTATCGAACCGAATAATTTTCCGTTCTCGCCGACATCGGTATTGATCAGTATCTCGGTCTGATTGATCTTGTCCGCTACTTCCTGCATTTGCTGCTGGACCTTGGCCAACTTTTTGCTTTGGCCTTTTTTGGCCAGTTCATTATGCTTGATCATCCCCTTGGTCGCTTCGACCGCAATTCCCTGCGGAATCAAATAATTCCTGGCATGTCCGTCAGCGACAGAAACGATATCGCCCTTGTCCCCTAGATTCGCGTCGTCTTCCTTTAAAATAACCTTCAATTTAGATCCTCCCTTGAATTTTCTTCGCTAAACTATTCTAATGTATATGGAACCATGCCTAAGACCCGGGCTCTTTTGATCGCCGAACAAAGCATTCTCTGATGCTTGGCGCAGACCGACGAGTTGCGGCGAGGGATTATCTTTCCTCTGTCGCTGACAAATCTTCTCAGCCTTTGCTGGTCCTTATAATTTATTTCCATTGCTCCTTCGATACAAAAAGGGCAAGGCCTTTTTCTTTTCGCCCGGACCGCCATGGTCTTACTGCTTGATCTCTTGTTGTCCTTGGCATCATCTTTTTTGTTTTTTCTTGGCAAACTAATTCCTCCTGTTCAAATTGTCATCCCCGCAAAAGCGGCGATCCATCAACCTTATATTTAGAACGGTACTTCTTCCGGATAGGAAGACTGATCCTGTGATACATGTTCTGCTGGACGGCTTTCGCCCTTGCGCTCCAGCATTTGCATATTATCGGCAACGATCTCGGCCATAGTTACTCTTTCGCCGTTCTTTTCAAATGAGTCCAGCTGAAGCCTGCCTTCAACCGCAACCAGCATTCCTTTTTTTAAATATTCTCCGCAGATCTCAGCCAGCTTACGCCAGGCTACGACCCGAAAGAAGTCAGCTTCGTTCTCTCCGCCTTTTCCGCGTACCGGGCGATTTACCGCCACAGAAAACCTAGTCACGGCGAACCCGCCAGGGGTATAGCGCTGGTCAGGGTCTCTGGTCAATCTGCCGATCAAAAATATTTTGTTATACATCTTTTATTCTCCCTGACTAAAAAGGGATATCGTCTTCAGTATAAAAAGGCTCACTGCCTGAAGGCGCCGACTCGTCTGGCGCTGCTACGGCATAGTCCGGCTCTGAAGACATCTTGTATTTTGCGCTTTCCGCTTCTTCATTTGGCTGGGTTACCGAGGCGGCAACTTCATGCTTAAATGATTGTTCGGGTACGGCGGCCAGTCCGTCCAGCATTCTCATGTTCTGAGCGATAACCTCAGTAACGTATTTCTTCTTGTCTTCTACTTCAAAACTGCGCTGTTGAGCTCTGCCTTCAACCAGGGTCAGTCGGCCTTTTTTTAAATACTCCGCACAGATCTCCGCCAGCTTATTCCAGGCCACGATATTAATAAAATCGGTTTTCTGCACTCCGTCCTTGCTTTTCGGCCGGTCGATCGCTAACTGGAATTTAGCCAAGGCACTGCCTTCCATCGTGTAGCGCAATTCCACTTCCGAGGATACTCTGCCGATCAAAATTATCCTGTTGAGGTTAGACATTATGCTGTTGGGGCTTCTACCCTGGCCATTTCTTCGCCAACCGGCGTCTCGCCTTCAGTTTTTATTTTCCTTGGCTTTTTCGGCCTCGGCGCTGGAATATTATCATTATTAACGATCAAATATCTCATTACCTGATCAAAAAGCTTGATCTTGCGCTCCAGCTCTCTTACATTCGCGCCAGCCATTTTAAAGGTGGTCAGGACAAAGATGCCTGTTGTCACATTTTTTGCGTTCCTGAAGTTACAGGTTAAACCCTGGCGGCCGGAGTCTTCTGTTGATACGATCTGGCCCTTGTTGTCGTTGATCAATTTTTCCATCTTGATGATCGCTTCCTTGGCCCTGTCCTCGGTCAGGGTTGGGGTTAAAACATACTTAATTTCATAATTATTCATTCTTCGGCTCCTGCTCCTTATTAATACTCCCGGTTATTTGGGGAAAGAAAATATAGCACAGTTGGCCCAGCCTTGACAAGCATGGCGCAGGCCTTTTCCCTAAGGGTTTCTTGAGGCACAGAAGGCCTTGGGCACTGAGCCTGTCGAAGTGCCCACCCCGATACGTTTCGACAAGCTCAACGGCCACCGCCCCAGAAGCCACGTTCTAGACAATTCCTTCTACTATCCGCTCCAGGTCTTCCTGGGAAAAATAATGGATAACCAGCGAACCTTTGTTGCGGTCACCATTAATGCTTACTTTGGTGGCCAGATGACGCGAAAGGGTCTCAGCCAGATCGGTCAGAACAAAGTCGCCAGGTGCTCTTTCGGCTTTCTTCCTGGCCTTGGCAGGCTTACTTGCTCTGGTTGCAGCCTCAGCCTGACGTACGTTCCAGGCGCCTTCTAGCATTTTCTGCCAGACCGAAACCTGCTCATTGGAATCGATAATGCTTACCAGGGTTCGGCCATGTCCTGATGACAGCAGTCCAGCAGAAATGCTTTCCTGGATCTCCTCGGGAAGGTTGAGCAGCCTGGTAGCATTGGCGATCACGGAACGGCTCTTGCCGACTTTTTTGGCGATCTCTTCCTGGGTCAGCTCGAATTCCTCGGCCAACCGTTTATAGGCGCGGGCTTCTTCCATAGGATTGAGCGCCTCACGCTGAATATTCTCGATCAGGCCGACCTCTATCGATTGATCGTTCGTATAATCCCTGATGATCGCGGGGATATTCTCAAGGCCCGCAAGCTTCGCCGCGCGCAGCCTTCTCTCGCCGGCAACCAGCTCGTAGCCGTCATCGGTCCTGCGCACCACTATAGGCTGAACTATGCCATGTTCCTTGATCGAGTTCGAGAGCTCGACAAGTTTTTGCTCGTCGAATTGCTTTCTTGGCTGATAGGGATTTGGCCTGACTTCAGCGCAGCTAACATTTAGAATTGTCCTTCCGCTGGCGAATGTTGTTCTTTGCGGGATCAAAACATCAAGCCCTCTGCCTAGTCCTCTTTTCATTTTATCATTATCTCCTTTGCCAGATTTTTATACGCCAAAGCTCCTTTTGATTCAGGAGCATAAAATATTATCGGCAGTCCATGACTTGGCGCCTCCGCCAGTCTGATATTACGCGGAATGAAGGTGTCGAATATTTTTTCGCCAAAATGTTTGCGCGCTTCCTTTTCTACGTCGTAGCTTAAGGTCGTCCGCTGATCGAACATGGTCAACAATATTCCTTCCATTTTTAGCTCTGGGTTCAAGCCTTTCTGGACCATCTGGAGGGTTCGGAGCAATCTGGCCAGCCCCTCTAACGCAAAATATTCACACTGCAAGGGTATTATGACCCTCTCAGAGGCTGTGAGGGCGTTTATGGTCAATATGCTTAAGGCGGGCGGACAGTCAATAATCACATAATCGTAGACTTCATGCACATTGGCGATGAGTTTTTTGAGGTAAACAGAGCGCTCTTCGTCAGCCGCCAGCTCGACTTCGATGGCAGCAAGGTTCGCATTTGAAGGTAAAATGTGTAAATTATCGACTGCTGTAGGGTGAATGGCGTTAACTATGGTTTCCTGACCTGCTAAAACCTCGTAAATGGTCGACTGGATCTGCTCAGTATCTATACCTACTCCACTGGTAGCGTTGCCCTGAGGGTCAAGGTCTACTAATAGTATTCTCTTGCCCTCGGAAGCCAAATAGGCGCCAAGATTGATCGCGGTGGTCGTTTTGCCAACTCCGCCCTTTTGATTAACTACTGCGTAGATCATGTTGGGTTATTATTAGCACAATTCTAAATATTATGCAAATTTAGCAGATTAATGCGGTCACTGAGCTTGTCGAAGTGACCGTGCATTGCTCACCATTCACTTCGACAGGCTCAGTGACCACCGCCCCGCGTAGTTTCACGTGAAACAATTTCACCTCAGCGGATTTTTAATGATCAGGCTCATTCTTCTTGGATATTGCGCCGGCGAGTCTTTTAGCTTCCTAAGCATGAATAGCGACCTGGTGACATAGGCGTTTCCGTCAAATATTTCAACCTTTTCGGTCTTTTCAGGCTTTGCCCCGAGTATTCTGGCGATATTTTCCGCACTTTCTGGCTCTATTTCTATGTTTTCCTGCTTATATGCAACAAATCTGCCCCCATTTTTCACATAAGGCAGGCATATTTCCATTAATATTGGCAGTTTTGCCACAGCTCTTGCCGTAATTAGGTCGTATTTGTGCTCTTTCCCCATGTTTTCCAGCCTGTTTTGTACTATTTTAACACTATTTAGGCCTAATTTTCCGGTTATTTCCTCCAGAAAGCCTGCTTTTTTCCCAATAGACTCCACCAGGGTAAGCGTCAGGTGCGGAAAAAGTATTTTTAACGGAATGCCGGGCAATCCTGCGCCAGTACCAATATCAGCAAGCGTGTTGATCTTGGTGAGGTCAAGAGCTTTGGCCAGGGACAGTGAATCAAGAAAATGCCGAAAGAAGATACCCTGGTCATCGTCAACCGCTGTTAGATTGAACTTTTTGTTAGTCTCCTGCAAGCTGTTTTTATATATCATCAATAGCGCAAGCTGCTGCGCATCGACCTCCAGGCCTAACTTGGCGATTTCTTCCTTGAACTTTTCGATTATCATTTGATCCATTATGTTGTGCCTTTCAATTTAACTAACTAAGACCAGCAACCACACTCAGAAACTGAGGTTGTCTATGTGTCGCGGGCTGCTGTGCGGTAGTTTCGGCTCCGCTCAACGACCGGGTCATCCGTTATCCGAAAATCCCCAGCACCGGACGCTGAGCGGAGCCGAAGCGTCCCGTTAACGAGAGAGTCATTTCGACAGGCTCAATGACCAGCCCCGCGCCCTTCCAGATATACCATTAGAACAGCAATATCTGCAGGATTCACCCCGGCGATCCTCGTTGCCTGGCCAAGGGAAACCGGCTGTATCTGCTGTAATTTAGCCTGCGCCTCCTTGCGCAAGCCCTTTATTTCCAGGTAGTTCAGCGCTTTTGGCAACTTGCGATGCTCTACCCCTTTAAGCTGGCGAAGGGCGCTTGTCTCCCGCTTAATGTAGCCCTCATATTTGATCTCTATTTCGATCTTTTCGACCATGTCCGAGGATAACCTGCCCTTCCTCTTATTCAGAGCATTCGCCTTCAGATAGTCGAGCCCGGGCCTGGCAATAAGCTCGGCAAGGGATGTTTTCTTGTTTATTCCTTCGCCCATTTTAGCCAGCTTTTTAACAACTTCAGCGTTGGGCATAACATAGCATGACCGTAGCCTGTCGAGCTCGTGGTCGATCAGCTTGATCTTTCTGCTAAATTCCTTAAACCTTGAAGGCGAGATCAGCCCGATCCTCTGTCCTATCGGGGTCAGCCGGCTATCGGCGTTATCCTGCCTAAGGATCAGCCGGTATTCAGACCTCGAAGTTAGCATTCTATAGGGCTCGTGTATTTCTTTTGTGATCAGGTCGTCAATAAGGGTGCCTATATAGGATTCGCCCCTGGAAAGCACTAATTCAGGCCTTTTCTGCACTTTTAAGGCGGCATTGATACCAGCCAGAAGGCCCTGCCCTGCGGCCTCCTCATAGCCCGAGGTCCCGTTGATCTGCCCGGCACAAAACAGTCCGTCAACCTTTCTGGTCTCTAGGGTATGCTTCAGCTGTGAGGGGTAGACAAAGTCATATTCCACTGCGTAGCCAGGCCGCATGATCTCAACATTTTCCAGACCAGCCATAGTGCGCAACATGGACAATTGCACATCTTCTGGCAGGCTTGTGGACATCCCCTGGGTGTAGAGTTCAAGCGTGCTGCGCCCTTCCGGCTCAATAAAGACCTGATGGCGCTCCTTGTCAGCAAAACGGACCACCTTGTCTTCGATCGAGGGGCAATATCTTGGCCCTGTGCCTTCGATAACCTTCTGGAACAGCGGCGAACGGTCCAGGTTGTCCCGGATCAGCTTGTGGGTCTTAGCGTTGGTAAAAGTAAGCCAGCAGGGCAGCTGCTTCAAGCTCGGCCTTTCTATATCAGCAAAGGAAAAGAAGCTGGGCGGTTCATCGCCCGGCTGGATGGTCATTTTTTTGAAGTTTACGGTCCTGCTATCAAGCCTTGGGGTCGTTCCGGTTTTTAGTCTGCCGAGCTTTATTCCGGCCTTTCGCAGGCTTCCCGGCAGTTCATCTGCTGGGAATTGCCCCATGACGCCAGCCTTCATGCTCTTCATCCCGACATGGATCTTTCCCTGCAAATAAGTGCCCGTGGTTATGACGACCGCCTTACAGCCATAAGTAACACCCAGGTTTGTTTTAACCCCACACACCCTCCCCTTGTCGATAACTATCTCGTCTATCATCGCCTGTTTTAACTCAAGGTTTTCCTGCGCCTCGAGCGTGGATTTCATCTCGATATGGTACTGCTTTTTGTCTGACTGGGCGCGCAGGCTCCATACGGCAGGCCCTCTGGACTTATTGAGCATTTTCATCTGCAGATAGGTTCTGTCCGTGGCAATTCCCATCTGGCCGCCAAGGGCATCGATCTCTTTTACAATATGGCTTTTGGCCGGACCGCCAATGGCCGGGTTGCATGGCATATGCCCGATCGTATCAAGGTTCATGGTAAGGCAGAGCGTTGTACAGCCAAGGCGAGCTGAGGCCAGCGCCGCCTCACAGCCAGCATGTCCTGCGCCGATAACGATCACGTCATATTTTTTAGGATACATCATGAGCAGATACTAACTGATTGTTGCACGTGAAACAATAGGGGGCTGATGCGCCACCACCGCGGCACTTCGACAGGCTCAGTGACCGGCCCCACCAATTGGACACTGAGCCTGTCGAAGTGCCCGCCCATCAGCCGACCGTCATTGCGAGGAGGCATCCGACACGGCAATCTCTTATCGGGATAAAACACGTAGGGGCAAATAATTATTTGCCCCTACATTGTTCTTGATCTTTTTTAGTGTTGGCCTAGAACAGGTTGCTCAGGCTATTGAAATTCATCGAATATTCAAACGAGGTCGACGTGTCATAATTACCTCCACCGGTATAAACGCGTTTGTAATGAACGGTCAGAATTTGTCCGGCTTTCATTGGGTAAGAAATATCCGCCTTAAGGGTGGCATTATTTGCGTTCAGATCGGCCAAGCTTAAGAACTTCGGCTGTTCATAGCTAAGGACACCTTTGATGCCATTGGGGAGCTTTCCGGTTGCTACTGCCGTCATGCTTGGGTCAAAGCCGCTGAAGCTTTGATAAGTAGCGCTTAGGCTTAGCATGTCGGTCAGAGCGGCAGCCATTGAAGCCTGCCAGCCGTTCTTGCCTGCTGAGTTAACGTTCTCTGTACTGGCCAGATTGATCGGATTGGTCTCGTATTGATAACTAAAATAGCCTGGCGCAAAGCCCTGGCCGAAAGACAAGTAGCGTACATCTACCTGGATAAGGTTTGAAAGTGCGGCCTTGGTGCCAAAGGTCATGCCCGAAACGCCCTTAATAGCGTCACTTGGGTCGGCATCTGGCAGCATCCCATATTCCGCGTAGACATCCCACAGCCCCGGAACGATCGGTACACCGGCATCCAGCCCGATGGCGGCCTGCCCTTTGCCTATTACATTGCCATTAACAATAACGCCGTCTGGATCACAAACCATCGTCTGCCCTAATATTAGAGGCTTACCAAACACCATAGTAGGCCAAAAGTCCTCGGTAAACCTTACTCCGTAAACGTTGCTCCTGGCGGCAAAAGCATATATTCCCAGGGGTAAAGCCTTTGTATAACAACTTAAGCCCATTTGGCGGTTGGTGACTGTAGTGCTGCCCGCTGTCAGGGTCGAATATCTGTCCAAAACTAATCCGTAGCCATAGGTTAGGCTTTCAAGTGTGCCCAGTCGCAGGCCCCAGATCCCGTCATCATATTCGGCGTAGCGCAACACGAAAGTATCCAGATCTGCCGGCCTTTTATCCTCAGGAGTAACGAAGTTAATATCTACCCCCAGGCCCCATGGTTTTTCTTTGAAGGTTGTCCTGACAAAGAGATTCGTGGCGGTCAGGTCGTTTGACCCAACAACACCAAAGCCTCCTTCGGCGTCGAATCCGGCAAAAGCAGTTATCGTCAATATAGAGAGCAATGAAATCCCTAAAAGCGTTTTCTTGAACATGTGTACCTCCGTGTATAGTGAAGTCAGAAGACAGGAGTCAGAATTCAGGACCAGTAATCTTTCTGTCTACTGACTCCTGACTACTGTCTTCTTGATAATATTATCCACCATATCCGCCCGTATTTCAATCGTTAATTTTTTACTCCGGAAAATAAACAGAGACGCACCTGCGTGCGTCTCTGAATGTTTCCTCTGTGCCTTGATGCCTTTGTGCCTATGTGCCTTCTCGCTTACTTCACCTTTGCCTTCAAGGCCTCCAGGTCTTTCTTGATCTGCATATTCTCTAATTTCTGAGCCGCGTTCTCGGCCTTTAACTGATCGATCTCTTTTTGCTGCACGTTCTTCAGCTCCTTGATCGCCTGGACCAGCAAGCCGGTGGAAAATTCATATTCGATAGCCTTGGTCCCCTCTTTGTTTGTATGGACCAGCTCGGGAACGACCTTTTCTACTTCCTGGGCGATCATGCCGATCTCCAGCTTGCCGTTGTCGAACTTCTCGTCTTTCCAGTGGAAATTAACCCCTCTCATTTGCAAGACCTTGCCCAGGGCATTGTCAATGGTCTTGATATCCTTTTTCAGGCGAACATCAGAAGCAACATGATAATTACCATAGGTCCCTGTAACATTACCCACCGCGTCGATCCTCATGCGTTCCACAGTATTTGTATTAAAAACTATCGGCGCAGCGGCTGCGGTATAAATAGTCAACGCGCCGGGGCCGCCGTAGGTCGTCGTAACGTCATTGTTGATAAAGACGTAACCAAGCATATTGCCTGCTTTAAACTGTAATTGTGAATGAGC
>JBAZXJ010000034.1:9464-10424 GCA_041659865.1 Candidatus Margulisiibacteriota bacterium
CATTCGTGGCGGCATTGGGGTTCTCGATAAGCATCTGCGGCCAGACGGTCCCGTAAACATGTAGTCTGGAGGTGGGCGTCGTGGTCCCTATGCCGACATTCCCGCCGTTGATCAATGACAAATAAGGAGTATATGAAGATGAATTGCCTTTCCCCAGATTCATGACCCCTTGAGCTCCCATGATCTCCATCCCGGCGCCATCAGACCAAATCTCGCCATAATCAATAGAATTGTATGCGGTTCGGGAAAGTCTTAGAACCCCGCTGTCATATAAATGCAGTTTTGTCGCTGGTGCGGTCGTCCCTATACCGACATTGCCATCTTGCTGAATAGTTAATCGGTTGTTCGCATTGTAACCAAAGGCACCAGAATTAATGAGAAATTTGTCGTTTGTTGCCTCAAGCCCGGCTGTCCATTTTAAAGCTCCAGATTCGGCAAATTCCTGGAATGCATAACCAGTTCCAGTATTCGTCTCTATCTTGGAAGAAGGATTGCCGCCATATAGGTGCAAGGTTGGCCCGAACGAACCAGAGGGGTTCGTTGCCCCGATGCCGACGTTGCCATTGCCGTCCATGGTCAGGACATGCTTGGTCCCGATCGTGCTCAAGGAATCAACTCCGTAGTTCCATACGTAGAAGTCTATCGCATTACCGGCCAAGGCATTGGAGTTATGCCTGGTCTTAATTGCATGCCGATATTGGGAAGTATTGGCAAAGCCAAAGGCGATCTGATTGCTGTTCGAGTTGTTTACGCTATTCCCGCTTCTAAGCAGCAAAGATGTTTGCCCAATGGTATCCTGGATCCCTTTAACGTCTAGGTTGGCTGTCGGGGCGGCGGTGCCGATCCCTACGTTTCCGCCTCTGGGATTTAAGAGCAAGGGCAAATACGAGCCCCTGTCGATATAGGGGATGTTCGTCTGTATCCAGCCACCGTAAGGCGTGGCGCTATCCAGGCCAAAAT
>JBAZXJ010000035.1:0-6584 GCA_041659865.1 Candidatus Margulisiibacteriota bacterium
AAAGCAGTAATAATTTTTTTATATATAATTCACTGATCCATACTCCTACCAATAAACAAGTACAGATCGCCATGAAAATATTGTGCCAGATATAATGAGTTTCCATAAAAAAAGAAACTGAAACTAAAGCAGCCGCCAAACCATTGACCAGAACGCCGGTCCCGTAATGCTGGGTCTTGCCCTGAGCCATATAATAGAACTCGTTAATGGAAAGCATGGTCAGAATGATCATCAGGATCAGAAAAAAAACCCCGCCCAATACAGTGCAGGCGATGATCGGTATGCCGGCCACTACCGTGGTCAGGATCCGTATCAATACTTGATTGGTCGTTCTCATCTTTCCGCTCCAAATCGCCTTTGTCTGTGCTGAAAATCAGCGATAGCTTCTATTAAATCATTTTTTTGCAGATCAGGCCAGAGCTTGGGCGTTATCCATAGCTCGCTGTAAGCGATCTGCCAAAGCAGAAAATTGCTGAGCCGGAATTCGCCGCTGGTCCTGATCAGAAGGTCAGGGGCTGGCAGTTCAGCGGTATATAAGTATCTGGAGAAGACTTCTTCGTTAAGCTGAGCTGAAGGTATTTTATCCTCAAGGATCTTTTTGCAGGCATCAACTATCTCGGCACGACTGCCGTAATTGAGCATGATGTTCAATTGCAGGCCGCTATGTGCTTGCGTGCTTTCTTCTGCTTTGCTGATCATTTTTTGCAGGGAACTGGTCAATTCAGTGATCCGGCCAAAGAACTTTACCTTGACCGGGTTATCCGCAGATAAGGCCGCCAGTTCCTTTTTGATCGATTCCTGTAATAGCTCCATCAGAAAATCGACCTCTTTTTTTTGCCTCCGCCAATTTTCTGTAGAAAATGCGTAGACTGAAAGATATTTCACGTTCAGGTCCTGGCAAGCTTTGATGATCCGGCGCAGGGTGTCGACACCTTTTTTATGGCCGTAATTGCGGGGCAACCCTCGTTTTTGCGCCCAACGGCCATTGCCATCCATGATGATCGCGATATGCTGGGGGATCTTTTTGGGGTCAATAAGAGCAGAGACGCAAATTTTTGCGTCTCTACTCGTTTTTGTTTTCTTTAATTTCTTGAACAATTTATCACACCTGAATTAACCTGCTGATATACAGCTAACCGGACAAGTATCGGCGCAAGCTCCGCAGTCCGTACATTTATCGCTGATCTTGTATACAGCATCAGCCGGCTCAATGGCATCAACAGGGCAAGAACCTGTGCAAGCACCACAACCTATGCACGCGCTTTCATCGATCTTAAACATAATATTCTCCCTCCTTCCAAAATTAATTCTATTATTGCGGTTGCAGGATATCGATCTCTTTTTGTTTGAACAGCTTGTCGATCTCCTGGTTGTATCTGTCAGTTAACTGCTGGACCTCATTTTGCAGGTTCTTTTCTTCATCCTCAGTTATCTCTTTGGCTTTTTCCTGCTTTTTGAGGCGGTCGATCGTCTCATGTCGGGCATTTCTGATCGAGACCTTGGCATCTTCAGTATATTGTTTGACCACCTTCATCAGGTCTTTCCGGCGTTCTTCGGTCAAAGGAGGCATAGTTATACGAATAGTATCTGTTCCGGTCAGGGGTGTTATGCCGAGATCTGAGGTCATAATGGCTTTTTCAATAGCCTTGACCGCAGATTTATCAAAAGGGGTGACCAGTAATTGCCTGGACTCAGGTACGGAGATAGAAGCTAGTTGCTGTAAAGGAACATTGGAGCCGTAGTAATCCACTTCAAGCTTTTCGATCAGAGCGGGGTGAGCCCTGCCTGTCCTGATCCCGCCAAAGCTCTTTTTTAGAGCATCTATCGCTTTTTGCATAGATTCATTAGTTATTTGCATTCTTTACTCCTTTATCGTTGTCCCGACTTTTTGGCCCAAAACGGCCTTTTCAATGTTCCCGGGTTTATATACGTTAAATACCACTAAGGGAATATGATTGTCCATACATAAGGAAATAGCAGTAGAGTCCATTACTTTCAACTGTTTCTTTAAAACATTTATATAGCGTATCTCTGTGTATTTTTGAGCATCCTTATTATGGACTGGATCGCAGTTATAAACGCCATCTACCTTCGTACATTTGAAAAGGACGTCGGCGTCGATCTCGGCCGCCCTTAAGGCCGCCGCCGTATCTGTTGTAAAGTAGGGGTTCCCGGTCCCGGCGGCAAATATGACAACCCGTCCTTTTTCAAGATGGCGTATGGCTTTAAGCTTGATATATGGCTCAGCGATAGCCTTCATTTCTATTGCTGTTTGAACCCTGCAGGGAACACCTATAGATTCCAAAGCGGCCTGAAATGCCAGCGCATTCATTACCGTAGCTAGCATTCCGCTATAGTCGGCGGCTACCCTGTCCATACCGTTAGCGCTGGCCGAAGTACCTCGAAAGATATTACCCCCGCCGATGACCATAGCTATTTGACTGCCTATACTATGAGCTTTTTTCACTTCTTTGGCGAAGAAACCGAGAATTTTCGGGTCTATACCGTATTTTCGCTCTCCGGCAAAGACTTCCCCGCTCAATTTCAGCAGTACCCGTTTGTATTTGAGTTTATTCATAGATTTATATATAACACAAAATTATGGTCTATGCCACCCCTAAAAGACGCGTTATTACCGGTACAATATTCCTGCGGGTATTGACGAGTATCTAAGTGAAAAACAAATAGTTCAGTATGAAAGGAGTGAGTAGGGACAAAATAGATCGAATTAGGTTAAACACAGGGCCGTTACATGGTTCTGTCCGAACAGAAAAGATATATTAAAATGAAGGAGGAGATGAAATATGGTATTTACACCAATAGTAGAACAAAGATCAATAATACCGGCTGATTCCAGGAGGAATTTAAGGCCAGAAGGTGATGGTCCGATAGTTCCAGAATGGGAATCGGCAACAAGCGAGGGGGTCAATTATCAAGATGGCATGGCTAATCAGGGTATGTGCGGTATGTCCGGAGACACGATCTTTGACAAAACGAAGGATGGCAAGATCGATGACCTGGATGGTGATGGCCAGTATGATGAGGACGACGTTATGCTCGCCAAGTGTACTGGGGACATCTTAAAAGCGGCCGATGCCAATGGCGACGGTAAATTGGATAAGACCGAGATAGCTTCTCTGGATGGAAAATCCTTAGGATTAAGAGGAGTCAAGATCAAAGTAGTGACCGATTCCAAAGGACGCCAAGGTGTGGCTGTTCAACAAGAGGGCAAAACCTTGTTTACTGCTTGTGATGGCAATGGCGATGGTGCCGTAGATCTGAAAGCCCTGGGTCTTGACCAGATCATGACCACGGTCAATGAAGCATATAATAATATGGAATCGCTTAAAGCTGCCCTGCAACTAGCAGTCGGTACTCTGGAGAGAATGATGCCCGGTGATTCTGACGAGGAAGATAATTCCGAGAGAACACCAAGAGCAGTTCAGGCACAGCCAACAGAAGTTGCTGAGGTTGCCGCTCCGGTGGTTACTGGTCTTCCGAACCGTAACTTCTAGTACTGGCAGTTTGCCGTATCGGTCAGGTAATGCGTTAATAAGTCATTATGAGCTATAGTTGATTATACAAGGACAGCAAATTGATCATTGCTGTCCTTGTTTTTTTTATAGTATAATGAACAAAATACAGGGAGGTAATTAGTGGCAGATCAAAATGGTGAACATATAACTCCGGAAGAACAAAAGAAGAAACTATTAGGCTTGGTCGATCTGATACGCAAGAATTCGCCTGAAGCGATAAAGCCTAAGGCCGAAGTAATACTGAAAAGATTAATGCAGTATCAAAATGAACTGGACAGGATAAACCAGGAGCTTTTGGATAACCATCCTATGGCTCATTCTGAGGAGGAGTTGTCAGAAAAAAGAGATGTGATAGACAAGTTGTTAATTGACCATGCTTCAGTGAATAATCTGATCGTTAGCGCCCTCAAAGAGGTCATGGAACTTGTCAACGTCCAGCCATAAGCAGGAAGGTCTGAAGACCTGTCTGCTTTTTCCTCCGCAGTGGACGCCTTTTAACCCGCATTTTGCTCTTTATACCCTGGCTGGGCATCTGCGTAGCCGTGGGATCCCGGTCGATACCTATGATATTAACCTGACATTTTTCAACTACTTGTTCTCGGCCAGCTATATTGAAAAATTCAAGCAGGATTATCTGGCCTGCTTAAGCGATCTGCAGGCCAAACAGAGGAGTTTGAATAGTTCGCAGCAAAGACAATTGCTAATGATGAAGCAATTCATAGAGGAAGAGAGAGAGAGCTTTGACCACTTGCAGGAAAATGTTCAGTCTGCTTTGCAGACATTCAAGGACCCTGAATTGTTCTATCAGCCTGACCGTCTGGCCTTGGCGGCTAATCTCCTGGAATATTTTTTCAAGATTTTTTCGCTTCCGCATTATCCTGCTTCGATCTTCCTCTCTTTTTATCATGACCACCGGTTTAAACTGGACTTGCAATCGTTGATCGATATCATTGGATCTGAGAATAGTTTTTTTGAGGAATATCTGGCTGTATTTTTGGCTGAGGAAATATATCCCAAGCACTACGATGTCGTGGCTATTTCGATCAATACTGATTCTCAAGTACTGGCCGGGTTAACCTTGGCCCACAAATTGAAAAAGAAACTGCATGACAAAGTTCATATTACTATTGGCGGGAATTACTTTACCCGTTTAACCTCGGTTCTGGAGAGCAAACCTCAGTTCTTTAAATTATTTGCCGATAGTTTGGTCTGGGGTGAGGGCGAAGTTCCTTTGGAAAAATTGATCAAAGCAGTGGAAGCCGGGAAGGGTTTTCAGGATGTGCCTAACTTGCTTTACTGGGATAAGCATAAAGGATCGATCCAAAAGACCGAAGAACAGCCCTGGATCAAGAACCTTGATGAGCTGGGCATGATGGACCTGGCAGGGATCCCTTTGAAAGATTATTTGTGTCCGGAGATCTCTTTACCGATCCAGTATTCCCGAGGTTGTTATTGGGGGAAGTGTACGTTTTGCGACCATTTCTATGGACCAAAAATGGGCAAGAAGACCATGGAGAGATTATTAGCGGAGATCAAGCACGCCCAGCATCATGGTATTAATAAATTTGTTTTTGTGGATGAAATGCTCTCTCCGTTATTTGTCAAAGCTTTCTCGGAAAGACTTATCGAGGAAGGGATAACGATCCATTGGTTCACCAATTGCCGGACGGAGAGCGGTTTTACCGATGAAGTAATGAAGCTTGCTTACCAGGCCGGGCTCAGAATGGTGATGTGGGGTGTGGAATCCGGCAACAAGCGGATCATGACCATGATCAATAAAGGGGTCGATCTGGAAAAGAGATTCGAGCCTCTTGGGTCAGCGGATATGGCTGGTATCTGGAATTTTGCTTTTATCTTTTTTGGCTTTCCAACTGAAACTATCGAAGAAGCTTTTGAAACCATAAAATGCGTCAGTGCGCCGGAATTCCATATTGATTCTTATGGTAAAAGTGTCTTTACTCCCGGTAAGCAATCAGCGATCGTCAAGGATCCTGTTAAATATGGCATAAGCGAGATCTATAAAGATGGGCTGGAATTTGCTACCTGGTATAACTATACTTCAACTTCTGGCATGACGAAAAAGAAAACCATAAACAAGATCACCAGACTATGTTCAACCTTGTTCTTAATGATCAACAAGAACCAGCCTCCGGTCTGGTTCAAGTTCATCAATCGCGATGTGCTTTTCCTTTACCTGTGCCAATACGGCAAAAAAAAGATAAAATCCTGGCGTTTCAGGAATCTCTTGGCCTTAAGAACTATTAATAAACTACCTCAGTTGATCATTAAGCATGAGGCCGATAGTAAACAGTAAGAATGCACTGAGGCACAGAGGCATAAAGGCACAAATGAAAAAGTATTTTAACGGATTTATGTTACATAACTCGCCTTTTCTCCTGAATTCTGTATTCTGAATTCTGTATTCTGTATTCTAAATCCTCTCTTCCTTAAAAAATCCTTGACATTCTTTAATTATTTCCGATAACTTAAGTGCTGCTTTCGGCCAGAAACTAATAATCTGAAGGGGATCCTAACCTTATGCAGTACGGCTATTTTGATGACCAGAAAAAAGAATACGTTATAACCGATCCTAAAACCCCGGTGAAGTGGATAAATTATGTCGGGACCCTGAATTTCGGGGGGTTTATCGACCATACCGGCGGTTCATTGGTCTGCAAAGTCGACCCTGCCCTGAACAGGATAACAAAGTATATTCCTCAAATGCCCAGCGCTGATTTCAAGGGGGAAACCCTTTACCTGCGTTATAAGGAAGGGAATGCCTATAAAGTATTTTCGCCATATTTTGCGCCGTCTTTAGGTAAATACGAAAAGTATGAGTGTCATGTCGGCTTGCTCTATACCAAAATAATTTCCGAATTTTATGGGATACGTACCGAGGCGACGATCTTCGTGCCTATGGGCGGGACCCAGCTGATCAGAGATATCCTGGTGACCAATATTTCCGGCCAAGCTCTGGAGCTGGATGCTATCCCCGTGGTCGAATATACCCATCCCGATGCCCTAAAGCAGTTGACCAATGCGGACTGG
>JBAZXJ010000035.1:6594-9255 GCA_041659865.1 Candidatus Margulisiibacteriota bacterium
CGTGATAAAGATGGCCAAAAAATTATTTTGCAGTATCCCTTTATGACGAAAGAATTCAAAGTTAACTATTTTACCTCAAATCTTCCGATATCTTCTTTCGAGACCGATCGGAAAATATTTCTTGGTGATAACGAGTATGGTACCTTTGCCAGTCCCTTAAGTTTACAGCAGGCTGAATTGAGTAGTTTTGAAGCCTTGCGCGGCGACAACATCTCCGCCCTGATGCATCATCTTGGCGTACTGCAACCCGGGGAAAGCAAGCGACTGATAACCCAATTGGGTCAGACCGAGAACATTAAGAAAGCACTGCCAGATATTGCCAAATATCGTGACGGAAAACAGGTTGAGCAAGCCTTGCAGAAGATAGCTGATTTCTGGAATGAATACTTAAGTAAACAGCAGGTTAAGACTCCTGACGCCAGCATGAATAGTATGATCAACGTCCATAACCCCCGCCAATGTTATATTACCAAGAACTGGTCGCGCTATCTTTCCTTGTACCAGCTTGGCTTTGGCGGGCGAGGGATAGGTTTTCGCGATAGCTCCCAGGACATGATGGGCATACTTGCTAACCGGCCGGAAGAAGCTAAAAGTCTGATCCGCATGCTCATGCATGTCCAAAAACGCAATGGATCGGCCATGCATCAGCTCAACCCTTTGACCATGGTAGCGACCGAAGGCGATTCCAGGGAATTTGAGGACAGGCCGAAATACTACGGCGATGATCATCTTTGGCTGATCTTGGCGATAACTGCCTATTTAAAGGAAACCAATGACCAGGATTTCCTGGCAGAAGTCATACCTTATTATGAAAAGGATAAGAACGAAAAACCTCTGGAGTCCGGTACGGTGCTGGATCATTTAATAAGAGCGATAGAGTTCACCCAGAATGACCTGGGCAAGCATGGCCTGCCGCTGCTTGGTTTTGCCGACTGGAACGATACGGTAAATCTGCCTACCGGGGCCGAATCGCTTTTCATCGCCAACCAATACGGCTGGGCACTTTTGGAAATGATCGAGCTGTTGAAGTATGTGGGCGATGATCAGACCGCAGCCAAATATGAAAAGTATTATGCCCAAATGAAAAAGAACGTTAACGATCAGGCCTGGGACGGCGAGTGGTATGTTCGTTATTTTGATCACGACGGATCACCCCTGGGTTCTAAACAGAACAAGCAAGGCCAGATCTATATCAATGCCCAATCCTGGG
This sequence comes from Candidatus Margulisiibacteriota bacterium, assembly GCA_041659865.1. GTDB lineage: Bacteria > Margulisbacteria > JBAZXJ01 > JBAZXJ01 > JBAZXJ01 > JBAZXJ01. The sequence continues at coordinate 7,805 of JBAZXJ010000035.1, forward strand.
CAGTATTATCCGGTTTTGCTAGTAGAGAAAGAGCAGTAAAGGCCCTGGCTTCGGTCAATAAGCGACTCAACACCAAGAATGGTATCAAGATCAGTGCTCCAGCGTTCAATGGTTTTGACCATACTAAGGGAGGGATCACTACCTATCCTCCGGGAGCCAAGGAAAATGGCGGGATATTTTTGCATACTAATCCCTGGGTCATGATCGCCGAGACGATGCTGGGTAATGGGGATAGAGCTTATGAATACTATAGCCAGATCAATCCTGCGACCAAAAATGATAAAATGGAAGAGTTTGAATGCGAGCCTTACAGCTATCCGCAAAATATTCTTGGGGACGAACATCCTCAATTCGGCCTGGGCAGAAATAGCTGGCTTTCCGGTACATCAGCCTGGACCTATCAGGCTGCTACCAAGTATATTCTGGGGATCAGGCCGGAATATGCCAGCTTAACTATTGACCCTTGTATTCCTAAGGAATGGCCGGGCTTTTCGGTGGTCAGGGTATTTCGCGGGGCGACTTATAATATATATGTGAGTAACCCTGAGCAGGTCAGTAAAGGAGTGAAGGAAATAAAGGTTGACGGCAGTATAATGGCCAAGGTCCCGGTTTTCAACGATAGCGGCGTACATAAGGTGGAAATCATCATGGGAAGATCATCTTGATAATTTCCATTGAAGAATGAGCAATTGGGGGTTATAATAGGTTCATGATAAAAAATAAATCCGCTTTTCTGTTACTGTTGATGAGTCTGCTCCTGTTAAGTACCAATGCCTGGTCTATTAATGATATTAGCAAGGATAATCGAGCCTATTCCTATGTTTCTCAGGCTGTGGACAAAGGCTTTTTGCCTTTGGATGACAAAGGTAATTTTAATCCCAACCAGGAAATGACCCGCCGTCAGTTGGCAGAAGTTGTCTGTCGCCTGAAAAATCTTCCCCTGATCAATTGTCTGGATATAGCGGTGAAGTCAGGTTACCTGTTCCCTGTTAGCGACGGCCAGCTTCATCCATAGATCAAAGTCAGCAGACTGCAGGCTATAGCTGCCTTGGTCAGAGCAGAAGGCTGGGCTACCAGCGCTAGCAAAAAGACAGGTTATGCCGATATTGCGCCAGGTGTGTCTACTGAAATAATTGTTACCGCTATCGAGAACGATCTGGTTCCAGAAGGTAATGGTGGTAACCTGAGTGCAGATAAACCGATCAACCGCCAGTCCTTTGCTGTACTTTTAGGCCGGACAAATTCTTTTAAGAAATTTGCTGATAATAAATATGTGGCCCAGGAAGACGAAGCTTTTCTTCCTCCTGCTGAAGCAGCGACAGAGCGAACGGCCTCTGATAAAACAGTTTTCTCTAATTTACAGGCTTCGCGGATCCTGGAATTAATGGACGAGCAGAAAGCTTTAAAGACCAAGACCAAAGAGAACAAGGAAAAGATAGCCAAACTGGAAC
>JBAZXJ010000035.1:9265-10333 GCA_041659865.1 Candidatus Margulisiibacteriota bacterium
TGAGGAAGAACTACTGCGCTCAAAGGAATTGGAAAGTAAGAGTCTGCAATTGAACAAGAAAGCCCAGGATACTTCTGTAGACCAGGTAGTGCTCAAAGACCTAAAGGAAAAACTAAGGTCTGCCCAGGCTGAAAAAGAAGCTTTGCTGATCAAGAAGCAGGAGCTATTGGTAACCAATGGAAAATATTTACAGCAGACGATCGATCTGACCGCAGAAAAAGATACCAAGGATGATAAGATATCCAGCCTGCAGAAGGCTTTAAATGAGAACCAGTCCAAGGTGAAAAGCCTGGAGAGTCAAAATGCTGAATTAGCGAAGAAAACGCCGGACCCGAAAGCATTAAAAGATATCAAAGATAAGCTGCAGCAATCTTTGCAGGATAAAGACGCCTTGTTCCAAAAAAAACAAGAACTATTGGCTGAAACGGAAAAACTAAAACAGCAAAACGCTGATCTTGCTGCTGAAAAAGATAATAAGGCTGAGGAAACGGCAAAAGTGCAAGCCAAGCTTCAGGAAGCGCAAGTCAAATTGAAGAGCCTGGAAGCTAAGAACGCTGAACTATTAAAAAAACCAGTTCAAGTCGTTGCGTCGGTCGCTGACCAGAACCAGGCAAAAGCGCTGAAGGATAAGCTCCAGGCAACTATGCAGGAAAAAGAATCCTTGTACCAGAAGAAGCAGGAATTGCTTGCCGAGATCGATCGGCTGGAAACAAGAAATACAGAAATGGCCAAGCAACTACAAGCGGGTGTTGCTGATCAGACCGCCGTGAAGGAATTGAAAGATAAATTAAAAGCTGCCTATCAGGAAAAAGATGCTTTGTATCAGAAAAAACAAGAGTTGGCCGTCCAGGTAGAAAAAAACAATACCGAGAACATTAAATTAAAGGCAGTGAACTATGCCTTGGCAGACCAGATCACCCAGGTTAGGGACAGCAACAAGAACAATATTACCAGAATGAATATACTCGAGAATCGCAATGCTGAGCTGATCAAACAAAATCAGTCTTTAGCAGCCAATGACGCAAATAATCTGATCCAGTTAAAAGAGCTGAAAGATAAAATCAAGAT
>JBAZXJ010000036.1:0-10227 GCA_041659865.1 Candidatus Margulisiibacteriota bacterium
CCAGCTTATCGACCTCGGCCAGCTCTTTTAAGCCTTGCTCGACCTTGCCCATATAGGCGTAGGTCATTGCCAGGTTAAAATGAGCCCAGGCGTCATCGGGGTTTTTTTCGACCATGAACTTGTATTTGGCGTTCTCAAAAAGGATATCGTTACTGATCTTGGCGATGCCAAATGACCACATCGAGAAAAGAGCGATGATGCTTATAGTAAGGAACAGGATCAAAAGATATTTTGTTTTCATAGAAAAGCTCCTTTATTCTTATTAGACACCGCCCGCCGCCCAATATGCACCATCTACACTGTATTCGTTCTTCGGTTAAATATTCCTGTATTCTTGTATCCTTGTATTCCTTTTTAGCAAGTACTTCTGCCAAAGATACAAAGTACTCTTCAGGCCCAGCCACTGCCTCCGCCAATCCGTCTTGCCGCCGAAGTGGATCACTTCGGCTAAAGGATAGTATACTACTTTCAAGCCGGCTTTGTTAATCCTCCAGCAAAAGTCGATATCCTCGTTATAAAAGAAAAAGTTCTCGTCTAAAAGCCCGACCTGGTCCAGGACTTTTTTGCTGGTCAGAAAAACTGCCCCGCGCAGAAATTTAGTTTCCACAGGAATTTTGGAGTTCCAGAAATGCGGCCCCAGCATACTGCCTTGAGCTTGCACCGAGCGGTCACCGTTGAGCAGGCGCGGCCCTAACAGGCCGATCTTGGGATGCTCGCGCAGATATGTGATCATTTTGCTCAGCGCATCATTTATAATTACCGTGTCATTATTCAAGAGCATAACATATTCGCCCTGGGCGATCCTGATGCCTTGGTTATTGGCCGCGGCGAAGCCTTTGTTATCCTTATTAAGGATCAGCTTAACTTCCGGGAATTTATTCTGGAGCATCGCGACCGTGTTGTCGGCGGAATTATTATCGACGACGATAACTTCTGGCGCAGTACCGATCGGCATACTTGCTTTAATGGAAGCGATACAGTCCTCAAGGAGCTGTGCGTTGTTGTAGCTGACGATGATTATAGATAGTTCTGGCATGTCCGCTGGGTATGATAGCAAGAAAAGAAAGAATACAGAAGACAGGGGTCGGAATAGAAGAATGCAATAGACGGGAACTTGTAAGAACTATAAAAATAAGAGGGTCGGGACAGGGACTGGTCAGCAATAGAACTTTGGAACGGTTTCATCCCAGTCCCCAGTCCCCAAAATTCTCCTTTACATTCTCCCGCCAAAAGGTCACAATTTTGTTAATGCTTGGCAAAAAGCGATATATCGCGAAATTCAAGACAGCTTCCCAGCTCCTCGGCCTCCTGACCGCCGTGGCCGGGACCATGATACTCCTGGGCTGGTGCCTGGATATCCGGATCTTGACCAACAGCCATCCCGATACTTTTCATTACTGGCTGGTCTTAAGCTCGCTCGTCATGATCCTGCTGATGATCATCATACAATTCTTCAACGCCAAGCTGGTCCGTGATCTGGACGCCGAACGCCGGCAGGGCGAGCAAACCTTGCGCATTAGCGAGAACCACTACCGGTCGCTTTTTGAACGGTCGATCAATGCCATTTTTCTGGTCGACCTAAGATCCGGAAAATATCTGGATGCCAATCAGGCGGCGGAAGAGCTGACCGGCAGGAAGGTCGAAGAACTAAGGAAATTGACTACCAGTGAGGTTACTCCCGCCGGTGCTGCAAGACGTATTCAGCAGCTCAGTAAAGCCGTAGGCGGTGAGAACCTTGGCGAGATCGAATATCTCCGGCCCGACGGCAGTAAGCGCAGCGCTTTGCTCAGCGCGGTCCCGCTTGGTAATGGCCTGGGCTTCGGTATCGCTCTGGATATTACCGAACGCAAACAGGCGGAAGAGGCCATGCGCAATAGTGAAATATTATATAGAGGTCTGTTTGAAAGTTCCCAGGACGCTATTATGACCCTGGAACCCCCGGACTGGAAGTTCACCAGCGGTAACCAGGCGACGATCGAGATGTTCAGAGCCAAGGACGAACTGGATTTTACTTCACGCGGCCCCTGGATGCTTTCTCCGGAATTCCAGCCGGAAGGCCAGCCTTCCGGGTCCAAGGCCAAAGAGATGATCGAGGCTGCCATGCGCGATGGTTCCAGGTTCTTCGAATGGACCCATCGGCGGATCGACGGCCAGGATTTCCCGGCCAATGTACTGCTGACCAGGGTAACAGTAAGCGGAAAGACCTTTTTGCAGGCCACGGTCCGGGACGTGACCGAACTCAAGCAGGCGGAAAAAAAGATCCTCCAGCTTAATGTCGAACTGGAACAGAAAGTCGAAGAGCGCACCGCTGAACTCAAGCGGAGGATGGCTGAACTGGAGATCGCCAACCAGGAGCTGGAAACTTTCAGTTATTCTGTTTCCCACGACCTGCGGTCGCCTCTGCAGAACATTTACGGTTATGCCCATGTCCTAAAAGAAGATCGGGCCAATCAGCTGGACGCGAAGAGCAAGGAGCTGCTCGACAGGATCTATAATTCTATCCGGAAGATGTTCCAGCTGATCGATGACATGCTGAATTTGGCCAAGATAACCAGTACCGAAATACATTTATCCAGGGTCGACCTTAGCGCGCTGGCCTGGCAGGTCGTCACCGGCTTGCGGGATAGCCAGCCTGATCGCCGGGTAGAATTCGTCATAGCACCAGGCATGACCATTGACTGCGACCCCGCCCTGCTGAAGATAGCTCTGGATAATCTGCTGGGTAATGCCTGGAAATTCACCTCGGCGCAGACCAGGGCCAAAATAGAGATCGGCCAAAGCGAGCGCGAAGGGCGGCCGGTATTTTTTGTGCGCGACGACGGGGTAGGTTTCAACATGGAACAAGCCCATAAACTTTTCACTCCGTTCCAGCGCTTGCACCTGGCGGACGAATTTCCCGGAACAGGGGTAGGCCTGGCCACGGTCCAGCGCGTCATCCATAGACACGGCGGCCGGGTCTGGGGCGAGGGGGCGGTCGGGAAGGGTGCAACGTTCTATTTTACGCTATCTTAGGGGGGACGCGCACCTCGGGACTCGTAATTAGTGCGTAGCAATAGGGCTGCCCTCAACCACGCACCACGCACTATGCGCTTTCTTCAATGCTTCGTCTTTGCAAGCCCTAGGATGTAGACCTTCTTAACTCCAGCACCCTCCAACAAAGTAGCAATCTCGTTCACGGTCTTTCCGGTAGTGATAATGTCATCGAACAATAAAACGTTCTTCCCGCGGATGATCGCCTCCGCTCCCGTGGACAATTCAAAAGCCCCTGTGATCTCTTCCAGACGTTCCCATTCATGCAGTTTATACATATGTCGGGTATCTTTTACGCGGAGCACGAGTTCAAGTGCCAGTGGTTTGTTCAGCGCCGTGGCAAGATCTCGCAATAAAAGTTCTGCCTGATTAAAACCTCTTTCCTTCGAGCGTTGCTTGCTCAAGGGAACAGGGATCATAACGTCGCAGTCCTGGAAACTCTCCGGAAAATCATTCAACACGATACTTGCCAGCAGCTTCTGCCGGTCCCTTCTTTTGCGGAATTTCAGCTGCCAGATCAGCTTGCGGATCAGCCCTGCATATAATGTAATGCAAAAACACGGCCGGCCATTGAGCGTGCGGAATTCATTTAAACAAGTGATCTGTACCCGGCAAGCCGGACACAAATGATCGCCTTGTTCGAACAACGGCAGGATCTCCCTGCAGCCAAAACAGCGAGGGGGGAAGAGGAGGTCGAGGAAGAGGGTGGCGAGGTTGTAGAAATTCATAAGGCCCCGATATTTTGGAATGCGGAATGAACGGCAAAGGTAAAATGAAAAGTGAAAAATGAAAAAGTTAAAAAGATAAGTTATTCCAGGGGTTGGAAAATTTACATTTTCCACTTTCCATTTTTCATTTATTCTGGCTTTATGGATCCCCGCCTTCGCGGGATGACAAATGTTTATATATTTTACCAGGTTATTCCCGTCCGCGCAAAATCTTCTTCCATTCCCGCATAGTTATGTTATAATAAATTCAACCATGGCAAAAAAATCGATCTTACTAATGGACGGCGACCAGAAATTCCTCGACCATATGACCAAGAGTCTTGAGGATTCAGGTTTTGCTGTACAGATAGCCAAAGACGGCTTGGCCGGACTGCAAATGGTTAAAGAGGATACCCCGTCCGCCGCTATTATCAGCGGCAGTCTTCCGCGTTGTAACGGCTTTATTGTGACCAGACTTTTGAAATTCGATGAGAACTACAAAATGCTGCCGATCATCCTGGTCGCTGATGACGAAAGTGACAAAGCGCTGGCCGGTCAGATGGGCGCGGACGTATTTCTGATCAAGAACAATGCCGAGGACTTTATTTCCGAACAAGCCAAAAAGATCACGGACTAACTGGAGAAAGTGTAAAGTATGATCGCTAACAAACAATTAAAGATCCAGATCCCCGTTGTCGATATCGCCAATTATACCCCTGAAGGTTCCGTCCTGCCGCTGATAACTGAATCAACCGCCAAAAGGCTGAAGGTCCTGCCGCTGTTCATGGTCCGCTCGACCTTGGTCCTGGCCATGGCCGATCCCTCGGACTTTATGGCCCTCAACGAAATGAAGAGAGAGACAAAGCTGGAGATCTATCCCGTCCTGACCGAGGCTAAATCTCTGCAAAGCGCTATCGTAAAATATTATGAGAACGTCGATACCCTGCAGGATGAATTAGGCGCGATAGTTAAAGAGATCAGGACCCTGGATACAGATTTTACTATCGGTCAGAACATCCCTGGCCGGATCGTTATAGAGGAAACTACCCCGATCATCAAGCTGGTCAACCGGATGATCAAGCAGGCCGTCAAGATCAAGGCTTCTGATATCCATGTTGAACCTGAAGAAAATGTTTTTCGCCTGCGCTACCGGATCGACGGCCAGCTGCAGGAGCTCGCTCGCTTCCCCATCAATATCCTGCCCTCGATCGTCTCCAGGGTCAAGATCCTCTCTGGCCTGGATATTACCGAGACCCGCGCCCCGCAAGACGGCCGGGCCATTATCGGTATCGATGACAAAACGATAGATATGCGTATCTCAACTTACCCGACGGTCTTTGGCGAGAACCTGGTGATCCGCGTTCTGGACAAATCGGTACTGGAGCTGAAGCTGGAAAGACTGGGCATAACCCCGAAGCTAATGCCCCATTTGTTAAAAGTAGTGCAAAGCGCTTACGGGATAGTTCTGGTCGTAGGACCTACCGGTTCCGGTAAAACGACCACGATGTATGCTGTGCTAAATACCATCAACAGTATCTCGAAGAATATCGTTACCATCGAGGATCCCGTGGAATACAGTCTCGAGCTTGTTCGTCAGACCCAGGTCAACGCCAAGATCGGCTTGACCTTCGCTAACGGATTGCGCGGTATCCTGAGACAGGACCCGGATATTATCTTCGTCGGGGAAATTCGAGATCTGGAAACTACCGAGATCGCCATCCAGGCGGCCCTTACCGGCCATTTAGTTTTCAGTACCGTTCATACCAACGACGCGCCTTCGACCATCGCTCGTCTTATGGATATGGGGGCCGAGCCTTTTCTTTTATCTTCTTCTATCAACGCTATTTTAGCCCAGCGACTGGTACGCAGGATCTGCAGCCAATGCAAAGAAGCCTATGATCCTGAGCTGAGCCTTTTACAAAGCATCGGTCTGGGAAAAGAGCAGGGCAAGATGAAATTTTACCGAGGCAAAGGCTGTATCCATTGCCGCAATACCGGCTATACTGGCCGGGTCGGGATATTTGAACTGATGCCGATGTCCAGCGCGATCAAGGACATGGTAGTGCAAAAGATCACCAGCGAACATATCAGGGAGCAGGCCCTGAACGAAGGCATGATCGCCATGTTCGACGATGGTTTGCAGAAAGCACGCGACGGCGTGACTACGATCGATGAGGTTTTGCGCGCCACCCGTCTGAACGCGGAATAAAGAAAAGAAAATATGCCGACCTTCAAATATACTGCCAGAACGCCTGACGGCAAGGTCACGACCTCGACCATCGAGGCTCCCGATGCCGCCCGGGTGGCCGACCTGATCCAAAATTACGGCTTTATGCCGCTACAGATCGTCGAATACAAGCAGACGACCTTGAATAAAGAATTGAACTTGACCTTCGATTTTATCTCCCCTAAAGATATCCTGGTCATGACCCGTCAGTTATCTACCTTGCTGGGCGCCGGCCTGACCCTGATCAATAGTCTGGATTCGATCGCGGAACAATCGACCAATAAAAAAGTAAAAGACATGGTCACTAAACTGAAAGACCAGGTATCAGGCGGGAGCAGGTTCTCGGAAGCGCTAAAAGATTTCCCGAAATATTTTTCCACGGTCTACATAAATATGATCGCGGTCGGCGAAAGGGCCGGTATCATTGTCGAGATCCTAAAACGCCTCGTCTCGCTTATCGAATATGAAGAGTCGATCAAGAACCAGATCAAAAAGGCGACCCGTTATCCGCTGATGGTAGTAGTTACCTTGTGCGTAGCTTCGCTGGTCCTGGTCGTCTTTGTCCTGCCGAACTTCATGGGCATGTTCAATATGCTGGGCAGTAACCTGCCCCTGCCGACCAGGATCCTGATCGGCGTCAACAAGTTCGTGATGAAATATTGGCTTCTGGTCGCCGCGGTCATCGGCGGAGCCCTGTTCATGTTGAAGAGATATATTTCGACCGATGCCGGCAGATATAAATGGGACAAGTTCCAGCTTAAGGTCCCGGTAATTGGACCGGTGATCAATCGTCTGATCATTTCTCGCTTTGCCCGTATTTTGGCCATGCTTAACCAGAGCGGACTGCCGATCCTGGAAGCGGTCGATGTCGTGGCCAAAACGACCGATAATCGGGTGGTCGCCAGAGGCTTGGCCGAGATCAAGGAGAAGATCAGGGGTGGCCAGGGGATCTCCAAACCGATGATGGAAAGCAAGCTGTTCCCGCTGACCGTCTCCAGTATGGTAGCGATCGGCGAGCAAAGCGGCAACTTGTCGGAGATGCTTTTTAAGGTAGCTGATTATTATGATGAAGAAGTTAATTTGGCGCTGGATAATCTGGCTTCCTTGATCGAGCCGATCCTGATCGCCTTTCTGGCCGTGATCGTTCTCTTTGTCGCGCTCGCAGTGTTCCTCCCGATGTGGAGCATGATGTCGCTGATCAAGTAAAAGAAAAAAAACGCTTGAAATCATATCGATAGATATAGTAGGATATAAAAAGAATACAGAAAGATCATTAAAATAAAACAGGGAAGGAGGACCTCTTTAATGAAAAAACAAAAAGGTTTTACGATGATAGAATTAGTTGTAGTTATAGTGATACTTGGTATCTTGGCTGCGGTGGCGATCCCAAAGTATCTGGACCTTAGCAACAAGGCCAAGCAGGCTGTTTGCGATGCTAACGTCGGCGCGATCAATTCCGCCCTGGCGCTGCAATATGCAACGAACGCTGCCAATGGTGCCGCTGCATATCCTGATGAAATAACCGGGAATATGTTCGCTGACCAGGCCGTTCCAGTGTGTCCCTTTGGCGTAACCTATGATTACGTTCCATCGGTAAACACCAAGCTGGCGTATCATACAGCGGGAGAGCACGGTTACTAGAAATAGAGCGTGAAGTTAATTTGATCAAGAGGGCACGTGCAAGCGTGCCTTCTTTGTTTTGCCTGGCATCTGTCCCGGATCAGCCAAAGTACGCAGCTTGACCACTTCTTTATATTCTTATTTCTTTATTCCTGCTTTTTGATTCGTCTGAATTATTTGGCTTGCATTTGTCCGGAATCTTTCATACAATAAGAATGTAAATAGTAGACGTTGAAGAAAAAGGGGTAGAATAGTTATGAACAAGCAAAAAGGTTTTACGATGATCGAGTTGGTGGTAGTTATAGTGATACTTGGTATCTTGGCCGCGGTGGCGATCCCAAAGTATCTGGACCTTAGCAATAAGGCCAAGCAGGCTGTTTGCGATGCTAACGTCGGTGCGATCAATTCAGCTTTGGCTATCAGGTATGCCGAGAACGCGGCCAACGGCAGCGCGGTTTTTCCTGATGCTCTTACCGGCAACATGTTCTCCAACAATACGGTCCCCTCTTGTCCGTTCAACATAGTATATTCATATACTTCAGCGAATGGCTCAGTAGCTATGCATACAGCAGGTGATCACGGCTACTAATTAGTTGGTTGGACGGCTAGCCAGAGAGAGAATGAGCAAGGGCACGTGAATAACGTGCCCTTTTTATTTTAGGTTTTGGAATTGTCCGGTAGTCGCGGACTTTAGCCCGGGTTGAAAGGGCTGTCGTTCAATTATTCCTGCGGGGTTGAGATCGCATATATTATATGCCCAAAAAAGCCCTTGCCTATTTAATTAACATCGGATAACATAAAGATATATTAATCAATCAAAGGGGAAAAGAAAATGAACAATAAAGGTTTTACGATGATCGAACTGGTCGTAGTAATAGTTATCCTCGGTATCTTAGCTGCGACCGCTATCCCGAAGTATCTTGATTTCCAGAACAAAGCCAAGCAGGCGGTCTGCGACGGCAACATCGGCGCGATCAACTCTGCCCTGGCTATCCAGTACGCCAATAACGCCATCAACGGTAGCGCGGTATATCCCGATGCCTTATCTGGCAATATGTTCTCCAACGCTACGATCCCGTCCTGTCCATTCGGTATAGCCTATGGTTATGCTTCGGCAAATGGTGGTGTGACCCTGCATACGCAGGCGGTCCACGGCTACTAGCAATAGGATAATTATCGTGTAATGTATCGTAGGGACAGACCAGTGGTCTGTCCCTACATGTTTTATCGCTGGCATGTGCAGAACCTGCCCTTTTTTTTTGATCTTAGCTCTTGGTTTTAGGCTTGTGTAATGGTCCGGTAGCCGCGGGCTAAAGCCACGCGCCTGCCGGGCCTCCCATTCATTTATTATGCCGCACCCAAAATCCCCCTTGCCTATTTAATCAACGTTGGATAATATAAGAGCATACAAATATATTAAGGGAGTCTGAAGATGAACAGCAAAGGTTTTACCATGATCGAGTTGGTCGTGGTCATAGTTATTCTCGGGATCTTGTCCGCGGTCGCTATCCCAAAATATCTTAATCTTAGCAACCAGGCCAAGCAAGCCGTCTGCGATGCCAACGTCGGTGTGATCAACGCCGCCTTGGCTAACCAATACGCTATAGCCTCGTTGGTGGGAGAGGGAAGCTATCCTGATGTATTGAGCGCGAATATGTTCGCTACTGCCGTGATACCTTCCTGCCCCTTTGGTATCGTTTATACCTATGTTTCAGGGAGCGCTATGGTTACCCCGCATACTAAGGCTGTGCACGGGTACTAGTTAGTTGGTTAGTTAGTTGGTTGGCTCGCCAGAGAGAGAACCTGCAAGGGCACGTGCAGAACGTGCCCTTTTTTTTGGAGCATGAGGCCCCCTAAATCCCCCTAAAGGGGGACTTCGAATTTGGCAGAGCGGTAATTTGTTCTCGGTAGCCGCGGGCTTTAGCCCGGGTTGAAGGGGCTATCGTTGGATCCGCACCTATTACGTTGGGTGATCCCAACGCGGGCTAAAGCCACGCGCCTACCATTTATAGGGGCGCTTTCCCATTCTAAATATTTCTTTACTTCTTTACTCCTTTACTTCTGTTCCCTTAATTTTTTTATTCTTGTCTCCATTTTTTTATGCTACAATATTTCCATGTGCAAAATACCCCGTTCTAAAGGCGTTCGCGGCTTTACCATGATCGAACTGGTCGTAGTGGTCGTTGTCCTGGCGATCCTGGCCGCGGTCGGGCTTTCCAGGATGCCGGTCCAGTCCAGGATGAAGCTGACCTCCTGCCGGGACCGGATGATGCGCGATATCCGTTTTGCCCAAACCTCGGCGGTCACCCAGCAAGATAATTACGGGGTGATCTTTGATGTGGCGCTTGATACCTATTCTGTTTACCAGGGTGCTGGTAACTATGCTAATGTGATAACTAATCCGGCAACGGGAACGCCTTATGATGTCGACCTGACCGCTTCGTTCACCGGAATTGACCTGCTTTCGACCGATCTTGCCGGTACTTTCGTGGAGTTTGATGGGCAGGGCGTACCCCATGAGTCTGGAGCGGAATTAGCTAGTCAGAAAAACATAATATTAAAGGATAGTGCGCTGGGAGATACGGCAACGATCTCGATCACGCAGATGACCGGAATGGTGAAGTATCAATAAATGAAAATACA
>JBAZXJ010000037.1:0-3922 GCA_041659865.1 Candidatus Margulisiibacteriota bacterium
AAATACTTTATTCATTCAACCGGACACGGCGTCAGAAAGCTGGTCCATGTTAAACCGCGGGTGCACTTCAAAAGCAACGCGGTCCTGCAAGCCGGTGAAGTGATCACTATTGAACCCGGAGTCTACATTAAAGACTGGGGCGGTGTGCGCATCGAAGATATGGTTTTAGTCACCGATAAAGGTTATGATATATTAACTAAAGCTGATAGAAAGATGAGGTCACTATGAAAACAACCTTTAGCTGGCGTCACTATAAAAGTCTGGGTATTTTCCTGGCCGCGCTGATATCAATGTTGGCAGTATACGGACTTTTTTCGTTCCTGGTCACTCACCCACCCACACCAACGCCGATCTCCGCTTCCTTGCCCACAGTGCCAAAAAGGATCGTTTCCTTATCACCCAATTTGACCGAAATGCTATTTTTCCTGGGCGCTGAAAACCGCCTGGTCGGAGTTACTACCAGATGTAACTATCCGCCTGAAGCTGGAAAGATCCGCAAGGTCGGTGACTTTGGCGCGCCTGACCTGGAGCGAATAATTGCCCTAAAGCCTGACTTGATCATAGCCACTAGCTTTGAAAACCATCCAATTTCACTTAGGTTTAAAGAGCTAAAACTGCCATATATCAACTATTCAGCCCATAAACTGGCCGATATTTCCGATATATTGCTAAATTTATCGGCTATTTTGGCAAATGACAGCAAGAATACGGCCGTTTCCTGGAAGAATTCTTTAATTTCCCTCCAAAAAGAGCAAATAAAAGGCAGTATTCCTAGTATTTATATTAAATTATGGCCAAATTCGTTGATGACAGCGGCAAATAACACCTTTATGGACGAGATCATTAGTCTTTCTGGCGGTAAAAACATCGCTCATGACCTAAAGGGCGAATATCCAGAGCTAAATATCGAGTTTTTATTGAAACAAGACCCGGATATTATCATTATCGCCTATCCCCTGGACCAAAAAGAGCTGAAAAGCATCAAGGGCTGGGATTCTTTAAAGGCAGTAAAGAATGGCCAGGTCTACGGCAATTTCGATCCCGATATACTTTTGCGACCAGGCCCCCGGGTCCTGGAAGGTATAGCCAAGATCAAAGAGATCATCAAGAGCCAGGAGAAATAACTTGTCATCAGGAAAGATCTTCTGGTTTTTCTTAAGCCTAGTCCTGCTTTTTGTTGCGGCTTGTTATCTAGCCCTGTTTTCCGGACAGGTGCCAATTAGCATTGCTTCTGTCTTTGACCCAGGCCGGCTGGATAACACCTCGCTGATCCTCTGGCAGATCCGTTTGCCCAGGATACTTTTAGCGATCTTGGCCGGCTCATCATTGGCGATCGCTGGAACTACTTTTCAGGGACTCCTGAGAAATCCCCTGGCTGATCCTTTTGTGCTAGGTGTATCTTCTGGCGCCGCCCTGCTGGCGGTGATCGCACTCGCCCTTTGTCTGCCGCTGGTCCCGCTCTGGGCATTTGCCGGTGCGCTTGGCACTATCCTCTTGGTCTTTCTGATCGCCAGGATCCGCAAAGAAATAACTAATCTGACCATGATCCTGGCCGGAGTTATCCTCAGTTCCTTTTTTTCCGCCTTAATGATGCTGGTAATTTCGTTTTCCGGTAGTCAGCTGCGCGGAATAACTTTCTGGCTGATGGGCAATCTGGGGCAGGCGGACTGGCTATGGCTCAAGATCGGCTTTGCCATATTGATCAGTTGTTTTCTGCTTATCCAGGCGTACAGCCGTTACTTGAACACTATGATCCTGGGCGAGGAAGGTGCTCAATGTCTGGGCATCGAGGTCAAGCATTTGAAATACCTGCTCTTTACCACGGCTTCGCTTTTGACCGGAATGGCCGTGGCCATGAGCGGGTTGATCGGTTACGTCGGCTTGATCATCCCGCATATCTGCCGGTTATTTGGCGGCGCGGATAATCGCTTGCTCTTGCCGGCTTCGGCTATCGGTGGAGCAGCGTTCCTGGTTGCGGCGGATACTATCGGGCGGACGATCATGCCAGGAACAGAGATCCCGGTAGGCGTGATCACGGCGATCCTGGGCGCACCATTGTTCATCTATTTATTTCTGGGCGTTAAACGAAAGAACTAATATGTTAAAAGTAGAAAAGATCTCTGTCGCCTATGACGGCAAAGACATTATCAAAGAACTCTCTTTTAGTATTAAGGCCGGAGAGATCGTCGGAGTGATCGGCCCCAACGGGGCGGGAAAAAGCACCCTGGTCCGGGCGATATCCCGCATTCTTCAGCCGCAAAAGGGCTGTATCAAGTATTATGATCAGGATGTCTACAAAACCCCGGCCAAGCTGATCGCCAAGTCCATCTCAGTTGTACCGCAGGCCACGGCCCTGGATTTTGATTATCGTGTTTATAATCTTGTGCTCATGGGTCGTATCCCTCATTTGGGATTGTTCGAGCCGGAAAAATGTTCCGATCTGGAGATCGTGGAACAGGCCATGAAGATGACCGGGGTCTGGGAATTACGCAATCGCTTCTTTAATGAACTAAGCGGCGGAGAACGCCAGCAAGTGATCGTGGCCAAAGCTCTGGCCGCACAGCCAAGTTTCCTGGTGCTTGACGAACCGACAAGCCACCTGGACATCAAGCACCAGATCGAGATCTTAGACCTGGTAAAAAGTCTGAACCGTCAGGACCAGCTCACCGCGCTTATTGTTCTGCATGATATCAATCTGGCCGCGGCTTATTGCCAGCGCCTTTTGGTCTTAAAAGACGGCCAACTTTTCTTTGACGGTCTCCCGAAAGATTTTATCACTTTGGAAAATCTTGATAATGTTTACGGGGTCCAGGTCAAAGAGATTTTGAATTCCGCCGGCCAGCCCTGGATCGTCTACCGATAAAACCATTTCGGTCACGCAAAAAAACCTGTTGCTATGTTTTCTTCTCTATTTTATAATTAATTTGAAAGCGATAAGTTGAACAATAATTTTTTAGGAGGTGAGATCATGGGTAAAGGTGATAACAGTCAATCAAAAAATGTTAAGAAAGCTCCAAAGAAAACACTGAAGGAAAAAAGAGCGGCGAAAAAGGCCAAGTAATTGATTTATCTAATTGATCTGCCGAGACATCAAAGAATTTGGTGTCTCGGTTTTTTTATGCCTGCCGGATGATCATTTCTTCTCAGCCTTGGGACAAGAAGCACAAGAAGGATTATCTTTGCTTGCCGTACTACAAGAAGTATGGCTGTCTTTTTTCCTGCTATCCGTCGCGTAAAATCCCGAACCCTTAAAAGATATCGCCGGAGCGATTATCACGCGGCGCAGGGCATGCTTCCCGCAGGTCGGGCATTTCTTCAAGGGATCAGCGTTCATGGAATGCTTGGTCTCGAACTGGTGATCGCAGTCTGTGCATTTATAGGTGTAGGTCGGCATTTCCCGTGCTCCTTATTTCTTTGATCATTTTGGTCAGGACGTTGCTGACCTCATAAACCGTCTGGGTCTCGCTGGGATACAAATATACACTGTTCCCGCTTGCTGTGCCGAAAGCGAACTGTTCGGTCGTATCATTGGTCAACTTGAACTTGACCAGCATTTTTGGTTTATGCAGACCATAGGCGATCATCTTTTTGGGCTTAATGGCAACGGTCCGATTAACTATTGGATTTTTGAATTGTTTCAATAATCTTTCAACCTGATCTTGCGGCACGATCCGGCCCTGAGGCATTAACAGCCACATCCCCTGGGGATTTCTGACCAACGTCGCCTTCTTTTTTCCTTCCTGAATAACTATATCGTTCACTTCCTCCACCTTCCCGGAAAAGATCGTCAGATCCCGGAAGTCCCCTTCTTTTTGGGTCAATAGATTTATCACCAGATCATCTTTGACCAGGTAGACATCGCTGGCGCCGGCCAGCATGGCGTAAAACCCGGACATCATAGGATTAGATAACCCGATGATCA
>JBAZXJ010000037.1:3932-4734 GCA_041659865.1 Candidatus Margulisiibacteriota bacterium
TGGTCGCGCCGGAGTAATCCTTGATCCTTATCCTGGCCGCCGGAGAAGCAAAACCATGGTCCAAGGCTTCCGCGCCCTTCCCCAATTCTCTGATCGGCTTGAGTTGTTTTAGTTTGGCGATCAGTTCCCCAACCGCAAGGTTATCCGCCGGCAGTCCGCTGTCCGCGATCTGCCAGTTAGCGGACGGGTCTGGTCTTTCCAGAGTTATCATTGCACTTTCATTGGTGAGGAATATCCTGCGGACCTGGGACTCGTTGATCGCCAACAACCCTCTGTTGGAAACGGACAACTCGATCGCCCGCTCATTTTTTACCGCACCAAGATAGGTCAGCGCGATAATTACCGTTACAATGACCACGGCAATGATGATCTTTTTCATATTAGCTATTGTACCTGATTTTTCAGGAAAGCTTAAGCCTTTTTATTTGCGGCTTTGTCCTTGTTGATCAAGGCCATCTCGCTGATCAGGTCAGTATAGGCCCATAAGTATAATGGACTGACCAGGCAGATCAAGGCGAAGGCCTCCCTGACCGGTAAAGTATAATCCGCAAATGTCTTGGCCGCGAACGTCATGATGCTGTAGATAGCCAAGGTCAGGAAAATGAACATATAGCCTTTTTTCCTGCTGGCAATAGCGATATGACCCAAACCCGGGAACAAGCCAAGAATATAAACCAAGATCGGATTGCTCATCATTTTTGTTTCCTTCTGGCAGGGAGGCGTACACCCCCCTGCCTTGATCAGGATAAATTACATTCCGTATCCGCCCATACCACCACCGCCGCCAGGCATAGCCGGCGCC
>JBAZXJ010000037.1:4744-10088 GCA_041659865.1 Candidatus Margulisiibacteriota bacterium
CGTCAACATCATAGCCGCGATACTGGCCGCATTCTGCAGCGCTGATCTGGTAACCTTGGCTGGATCGATAATACCAGCTTTGACCAGGTCTTCCATTTTGCCTTTAGCAGCATTAAAGCCGATATTGCCTTTTTCGGCCTTGACCTTCTCCACGATCACAGCGCCTTCAACGCCAGCGTTATCAGCGATCTGTTTTAGCGGAACGCTTAAACAGTCGCGGATGATCTTCGCGCCTAAGGCTTCGTCGCCAGTTAAGGTCTTTTCCAGTGCTTCAATATCCGGCATGATCCTTAACAACGCGACACCACCACCAACGACGATACCTTCTTCAACTGCGGCTCTGGTCGCTGACAGGGCATCTTCGATGCGATGCTTCTTTTCCTTTAATTCAGTTTCGGTAGCAGCACCTGCTTTGATCAAGGCAACGCCGCCGGAAAGCTTCGCCAGTCTTTCCTGCAGTTTTTCCTTGTCATAGCTGGAGTCGCTGTCTTCGATCTCTTTTTTGATCTGAGCGACTCTGCCCTTGAGCGCTTTTTCTTTGCCTTTACCCTCGACGATCACCGTTTTTTCCTTGGTGATCTTCACGGTCTTGGCGCGGCCCAGCATCGTCAGTTCGGTATTCTCCAGCTTCATGCCTTTATCTTCAGAAACAACTTCTCCGCCGGTCAGGATAGCGATATCATCTAACATCGCTTTGCGGCGGTCGCCAAAGCCAGGAGCTTTAACGGCAACGGCATTTAAGGTCCCGCGCAGCTTGTTCACTACCAGGGTAGCCAGGGCTTCGCCTTCAACTTCTTCCGCGATCAACAAGATCGGCTTGCCGGCTTGAATGATCTTTTCCAGTACGGGCAGGATATCTTTAATGGAAGATATTTTCTTGTCCGTGATCAGAATAAAAGGATCGTCCAGTACAGCTTCCATGTGTTCATGGTCGGTGACCATATATGGGGAAGCATAGCCTTTGTCGAATTCCATACCCTCCACCACTTCCAGAGAGGTTTCCATTCCTTTGGATTCCTCAACTGTGATCACGCCTTCATTGCCGACTTTTTCCATAGCTTCGGCGATCAAGTTACCGATGGATTCGTCGTTGTTAGCCGAAATGGTCGCGACCTGGGCGACCGATTCCTTGCTGTCGATCTTGCTGCTCAGCTTCTTGATCGATTCTACGGCCTTGATCACGGCCTTTTCGATACCCTTTTTGATGGCCATTGGGTTTGATCCGGCAACTACGTTCTTCAATCCTGCTTTGTAGATCGCTTCGCCCAGGATGGTCGCTGTTGTAGTTCCGTCGCCGGCTACGTCGTTGGTCTTGGACGCTACTTCTTTTAGCAGCTGAGCGCCCATATTTTCAAAGGGATCCTCTAGTTCGATCTCTTTCGCTATGGTCACACCGTCATTGGTAATTGTCGGCGATCCCCATTTCTTTTCCAATACCACATTACGGCCGCGAGGCCCCAGAGTTATCTTCACTGCCGCAGCTACCTTGCTGATACCTGCTTCAACCGCGCGTCTTGCTTCTTCATCGAATTTTAATACTTTAGACATTTATATTTCCTCCTAATTGTGTTGAACACGGGCGAATGGCCATTCGCCCCTACAGTATTTATTTATTATTTTACGATCGCCAGAATATCCCGCTCTTCCAGGATCAAAAATTCATCGTGTTTATATTTTACGTCACTGCCGCCGTATTTTGCGAAAATTACGATATCACCTTTTTTAATATCCATAGGGCTTCTCTGACCGCTATCCAGGATCCGGCCAGGACCTACGGCAATTACTTCACCCTCTAAAGGTTTTTCCGTTGCGGTATCAGGAAGAACTATCCCTTTTACTATTTTTTCTTCTTCTTCTCTTCTTTTGACAATAAGTCTGTCTCCTAAAGGCTGTAACATTTTCTGCTCCTTTTGTTGTTGATTACTACTACCTCAGGTCAATAATGGCCTGCTCCCGGCCTCCTTTCCAAACGTTTGTTTAATTTAACCGAAGAGCATTTATACCTCGTTAGCAGTCTATTGTCAAGAGTGCCAATTCCGCCAGGGCCTCTTGCCATTAGAGCGGGGAAAAGAGATAATAATGACTAATGACCAAACTCAAGTGACAAATCAATGACAAAGTAGGAACGATCCCAATTTGGATTTTGTGTTTGGGCTTTGATTTGGATTTTGACATTTGGATTTTGGATTTATTGAAATAGGGGGTATATACATGCAAAGTAACATTCCAAATTTTTCCAAGATATTCAAGGTTTCTTTTTTTGATTTCAACAAGGTCCAGTTCCAGGCCGTGGGCATTCTGGCCGCTATCGTGATCAATGTCGGATCTAGTGTTTTAGTCTCCAGGCTTGGCGAGACCTCTACTGCCGGTCAAATAGCCAATGCCGTCGGGGGGCTCTTAACCGCGATCGTTGTCCTGCTCACGGCCGCTGGGGTCTCGCTGATGATCAAAGCCGATCTGCTTCAGGAAAGTCCTGTTTCCAGCAAGGAGGCGCGGGCCTTCATTAAAAGAAAATTCTGGCCGATAATAATTTCCCCTTTCCTGCTCTTGCTTACAGTTCTTTTACTGCTCGGTGTTCAGGCGCTTCTTTCCTTTGTTGGTTTTATTCCTTTTGTCGGCCCGATCATCCTGGCTGTGTGTACCATCCCCGCTGTCATCCTGAATGTTATCCTGGCTATCGCTCTGATCGTCGGCAGCAAACTTATGCCTTCGATCATCGCCGTTGAGGAAAGCAATACGATAGATACCATGAAACTTACTTATCAGACCTGCCGGGTGGAGCCGTTGCGCGTGGCTTTTTATGCCGGCGTCCTGACCCTGGTTGGTATCGGGATCTTTATCTTGCCCGCCCTGGCTTTTCTCTTCGGTCTTTTACTTACGGGAGCTTTTCATTGGAGCGTACTGCTAAAATGCTACAATAGCATGCTCGGTTACTGGAGCCTCGACCTGATGGCATTCTGGTTCATCACCGGACTTTCCGTATTGGTCATGGCTTCTCTGGTCATCGCTCTACCTTTGACCTATTTCCAGGGCGTATATACTTATATCTATCTGTCTTTCAAGAATAAGTTTTGAATAATTCTCACCATTACTTTATGTCGCTGGCTTTAAAAGAAGCTGAGCTGGCGAGGGATGCCAAAGAAGTTCCCGTTGGCGCTGTACTAGTCTCAGAACCGCACGGGACCATCATTGCCAGTACCCATAATCTGTGTCTAAGCAAAAACGACCCCACGGCCCATGCAGAACTTCTGGCGCTGCAGGAAGCCGCAACCAAGATCGATCTATTACATACGGACTGTGTCTTATATGTAACGCTTGAGCCTTGCTCAATGTGCGCTGGTGCTATTTTACAATCCCGGATCAGGAAAGTTGTTTACGGCGCCGACGATCCCAAGGCCGGGGCCTGCGGTTCGGTCGTAAATGTTCTGCAAAATACAGCGCTGGATTTTTGGCCGGAATTGACCGCCGGAATAATGGCGGACGAGTGCCGTCATATATTACAAGCTTTTTTCCAGGACCTGAGGACTACTTCTTAGCCGCTGTTTTTATTTGCGTAGTAAAGCCGATGGTCAAGGTATTACTGTATGCAGCTTCATTTAGGCCGATATTATAGCCCAGGTCGACGACCAGATTTTCTTGCATTGCATATTTAACCGCTAATTGCATGGCGACCTGCCCAGGGCTTGTCGAATTATTGGCTGACAGTTCGGCCAAAACGATCAAGGGGCTGTGGGGAATGATATATTCCACATCTGCTGAATAGAAAAAGTAGTCAGCGGACCGGCGACCGGCGGGAACCCCGACCCAGGTATAGCCGATATTATAATCAGTATACAGGTCCCAAATGATTTTTTTCGTATAAATAGCCATCAGGGTGTAATTTGCTTTCCCCGTCCCCAAACCGCTGTCTACATCACCATTGGTCAGCTTTACATCGGCCCTGGCCGATAGCCCCTCGCTAACCATGTCTTCCTGCAGCTTTATCTTCCCGCTAACAACGATATCCTGCAGTCCGGTCGATCCTGTAAGCGCGTAAGGGATCATTATGGTGAGCTCGGCGTTAGGGAGCATCGCATGGGAGATCGTGGCAAGTATGGATGATGATTTATCATTAGTACCGCGCGGCTGCAGGCTATAGAAACCGCATTCCAGCTGATGAGAGCCAAATTCAGCTATGCCATAGTCATCAGTTATCATCGGCCGGACCGCCAAAGCCGGAATGGCCAGAAGCAAGATCACCGCTAACATATGTAATTTTTTCATGGCAAAGCTCTCCTTTTACATATATATAAAGTATAACATAAATATCAATTGTGATAAAATGGTTTTCATGGACTTTCTACCAGAACAAAAGGCCGCCATTGAGACCATTGACCGGAACATTTGCGTCAGCGCTGGCGCCGGTTCCGGCAAAACTACCGTTCTGGCAGAGCGCTACTTGTATATTACTCGTAACGAGCTGGAAAATATTTCAGATTTTTCTTTAGACAATATATTGGCCCTGACCTTTTCCGAAGAAGCCGCCAACGAGATCAAAAAACGTATCGCGAAAAAACTGGAAGCCGGGGGCTTGGGGCGGCTGGTCCCCCAGCTGGAAAATTCCTATATCAGTACGATCCATGCTTTCTGCCACCGCCTGCTTCGGGAAAATGTTTTTGAAGCTGGCCTTGACCCTGATTTTGAGGTCTTGGACGATATCCAGGCGGGAGCCTTTCTGCGCGAAACCCTGGAGGAGACCCTGCAAAAGCTTTTTCGCGACCAGGATCCGCAGCTGCTGAAATTGCTGGCGATCTTTCCCGCTAATAGTTTAAAGGACGACCTTCTGGATATCTATGGACGTCTCGGCAGCTTTGACCTGGATGCCGGGGAGATCATTTTACCCCCGGTATCTGCTGAAGAGCCGATCAAAGAACTGCGCAAATGGCTGGATATCTTAACCAGCGGCCAGGGCTGTAAAGCACCGACCGCACCAGTGCAAAAACAAATGGAAACCGCACAGGCAGACGTCATTCCCGCCCTGGATAAAATATTGTCCGCCACCCCGACCGCGAAAACTATCGAACAACTGGAGGGGCTAAAGAAAAAACTCAACAAGAAGAGCGGGTGTGCCAGTTTCAAAGAAGCCGTGGATGGCTATAAGTCAGCCCTTGAGACAATCTCCTCGATAATGGCAGATACTATATCTTTAACATACCGAGAAGGTTTTCGTTCTGTGCTACAGGCTTTTTCGGCGGCAGTGGAAGTTAAGAAGAAAGAGCAAAGCGTCCTGGATTTTGACAGTTTGCAGACCTCCGCTGAAAAGCTGCTGCTGGCCCATCCAGACCTGCTCAAGAATTATCAGGAT
>JBAZXJ010000038.1:0-10057 GCA_041659865.1 Candidatus Margulisiibacteriota bacterium
ACAAATTGAGCAAGATAATTATGGGGCAATTATGCTGCCTGATGCCGGCTTAGCCAAGAAATTCGACTTCGGTAATGAGGATAATATAGATTTTATGCGCTATGTGCCAGGGAAAAAATCTTCAAGAATTGAATCTGCTTCCGATAGGAAATCCTCGATTACTTGGCTACCGAAAGGACTAATTACTAGCGGTAAAAGACAAGTATTTGGGCTCGTTTCAGGGTTGGGCTTTTTGGGTGGTAAAGCCAAAGAAGCTATGGCTAGTGGTATAGACTTGCCTTGGCGAAATATCAGTCCGCTGGAAAGCGATATGACCGCCGAAGCTTTGGCTTTTGAAATGAAGGAAATGCCAAAAGTCCTGCTCAATCCGTTCAATATGATGCGGGTCATGATGACGGAATGGGAAGAAAAAATGAAAAAAGGGGATGCTTGGCAGGCGGGGGGGGAAATGGCGATAGATGCAGTGATGGCTGCCATGATCACCAAGCTGGTAGCGGATTATTTGATTTTTAAACCGCTTTTGACCCTCTATAAGAGCGGGGACGTTAAAAAGATCATTACAGCGGACGGTACAGAACTCTCATCAACGAACCTGGACGCTGATGTAGCCGGATTACTAAAAGATGGCGCCAAAAAAGGACGCAAGTTTAAAGTGACGAAATTGTACGACCGCAAGACGATCAGTCTAAGCAACGCAGCATGGGCTATCGGCCAGGCCAAGGAATGGTTACAAGCAAAAATTACAGGTAAAAAATATGTTAGCGATGTAAATAGGGATTTTACCCAAATACTCAGAGAGAAGGGCATCAGTCATCCTTTGGGTTTTGAGATGTTAGGTAATTATTTGGAGACTAATCCGCAAGCGCTTGGACCTATAGATAAAATACTGGAGCTTACGGCCCGGCGTATACTAGGAGGCAAAGAAGCATTTAAAGGAACTACCTGGAAAGATGTTGGTCGAGCAGGTTTCGAGGCTCTCGATACTGGTTTATCTGTAAGCGCGGCTAACTTGGCTGGGGTTATTATAACGGAAGATATTGAACCGGGGCCCAAACCGGTTCTGTCCAGAATATCGGATACGAGATCCTTGGTAAATAAAAGCGCTGCGGAGCTGGCAAAAGACCCGATCTTTGAAGCTTTGAACAGCCTTGAACAAAGGGTCCTGGAGAGAGGGGAGAACGACACCTTCTCTCTGGTCGTTAAGGACAATACTGGCCAGGAACAAAGGATAAGGGTCGATGGCTACGAGACTTTTCAGGCCAAGGAAAATGAACCAAAGGTTAGAATGATCTTTACCAGCAGGTCGATCATAGACCGGCCAGCTGTAAAGATCATTGTTGATGAAAGCTTGTTAGATGCGAATGCGAAAGTGCAGCTCCAGCAGGTTCTATCCGCAGAATTTGGCAAACTTCCAGAACGGGCAGCCAGAATTGTGGAACAATTCGTTTTAGATCAACCGTCCAAAGCAGAGATCGAAAGTTTAATTGAAGAAGTTAAATTAAAAAGGCCGATGTCAAGACCTGACTCTTCTATAACGGATAGCCTTCCGGGTCAGCCTGTAGTTGAATCCGAACCAAGTGCAAAGCCTGGTATTTCTAAGTCATCTAGCCGGGAACAACTTGAACCTGTTCAGTCAGTGGTCAGCAACGGTCAACAGCCTGCTGAAGTTTCTCCATCGGTTGAACCGCCGACAACAGACCCCGCAAAGGCAGCAGCGTTGAAAACGTACCTGTTAAGCATTCAGGAAGAATTATCCAGAGATGATTTTACCCGGATCACAGAGCAGGTCAGGGCCAACCCAAATATAGAAGTCAAAGAATTAATGACGCAGATCTTTTCTGGTAAATCAGACGCTCTTGGTGAAAATGGTTTGCCACATGAAGTACGGGCTATAAACCAGTTGATCAATGGAGGTATCAATGCGGCCAGAATCATCGTTAAACCGCAGGAGTCCAAGATAGAGATAGTGACCCTTGATCAAGTTCAGGATGAACAAGGAGTAGCGCGCGAGGTCGAAAAAGTGATCGAGGTTGAGGTCATTGACAAGCAAGGGAAGTTAGACCTAGCTATCAAGAACAGAGATGGTAGTCCGCTGGCTCAAAATAAAGCAGATCTGATCAGGAGACACATTACCGCGTCGACCTTATCTTCGTCCCTTTTCCTGTTACAACGCGATCCCCTAGGTGCTCCGGCCGAGATCGTTTTGAACCTCAATGACAGCCTTGATCTGCAACGGCAGATCAAAGGCTTAGAGGCGAGTTCGAACCAGATATATGATCGGAATATGGACGGAGAGGTTAGCAGCGTTTTTAAGGAAGAGCTAAAGCTATTATTGCAGATCTACAAGAAGGAAAGCAGAACAATTGACCTGGAGAAACAAAAAGAGATTAATTGGGAACTGTCCCGGATCCGAGCGATGGCTTCGGATGTTGATCCGGCGGTCCTTAACGAGAACTTTCGTGACAGAATACATAAGCTTAAGCAATTACTTGCACCTAAGCTCGCTTCTGCTCAGGAGATGACGGCAAACGATCCCCTAATAGAATTGATCGAAGCAAACAGGGCACAATTAATGACCGACTTGAAGTCTGGCGATCCGGTTAAGATCCAAAGCGCTAAACAAAAGACAGCAGCTTTGGTCGATCTGGCACTGGGGAAGATACAGGGCCGGACTTTCTTTACCTATCAATTAAAGGGTGGTTTTGCCTTGCAAGAGGGCAGAGGAAAATTTATTAATTTGTTCTGCGGTGGCGGTAAGACCCTGACCGCCCTGGATGCAATAATTACCCAGGCTTTATCAGGAAAAGACGTTCATCTTTCTGTTCCAAATGATACTCTGGCCAAGCAGAGTTTTAGTGAAGTGAAGCGGATCATCGGCATGTTCCTGGGCAATGAACATATCGAATTTCTGGCAGGGGATACCAGGGATATTCCAACAGTTAGAAAAGCTTATTCCAGGACCAACGAAGCTATTGGCAAAGTGGTTTATGCCCAAGGTGATACTCATATCTTTAATTATATGATGGATATACTAGAAGCGGATCCGGAAAAATTCCGTATGCCGAATGAACTGGGCTTTGCCTTATTGGACGAGGTCGATTTCCCTGTTGTCTTCGAAGGTTTGAATCCGCGCATCATGTCCGCTAGTCCACTCAAGGATCTGTGGAGCAGACTTGTCAAGGATCCGGCCCAAAAGAGATTTTATAAGGAATGCTTTCTGTTCATGAGAGATCAGCTTAAAGGGGATGGCGTAGATTATATTTATTCCGATGCTGAAAAAAAGCGTAAACAACTGCCCCGCCTGACCGAACAGGGTCGGAATAAGGTCGAAGAATGGGCGAGGGAAAAAGGTTATGATAAAAAGAATTTTGATCTGGAACAGACTTTCCATCAGATAGAGAACTCTTTTTCCGTTGAGCTTGATTCCGAAGGGAAATCTCACTTTATAAGAGGTAACGAGGTAGTCCTGAATAACCAAGATAACGGCCAACTCCAGCCTTCTATGCAGCAGGAAAATGGCAGGCATCAAGCGATCCAGGCCCAAGCGGGCGTGCCAATAACCTTGGAAAGTGAAAGGATGAACCAGTTTTTTACGACTGAGTTCTATCAGCTTTACAATATGCTCGGCGGTATGTCCGGTACTACCTCAGATTATTCGACGGTATTTACCGATAAATTCGGTATTCCATCAACTAATATCCAGGTCAGGAACAAGTCGCAATCCCAGAAAGACGCGGCCAGAATATTTACCAGGGATAATGGCCGTGATACCGCCTTGATCGAGGCAATATCCAAGACTACTGCACCCTGTCTTGTCTCTGTTGATTCCCAGTCTTCTGCTGATGAATTGGAGACAAAAATGGAAGTACTTAGAAAGCAAGGCAAAATAGTCCAAAAATTCACCACTCTTACACCTGATGAACGTATAGGAAATGAACCAGGTTTGATGGAAATAATTGCCAATGCCGGCAGGGAGAATTATGTAACGATAATCGATAACCGTGGAACCAGAGGGATAGATTATGTTATTGCCCACAAAGAACTTATAGCCAGGATGGGCAGGGTGATCATAAAAGATAGTTCTGGCGGTATGTCCCGGCAGGAGGCTGAAAACGCTGTGCTCGCCGAACTCGATAAAGAGATCCAGCATCATAAAGACCCTAGAACATCCATAGATCCGACAGAAAGGACCAGGAAGCTGGCTCAGCTGGAAGCTGAAAAAGGATTTATGGAAAAACGGATCGCTGAAGGCTCGTCCCAGATGCTGTTTCGGAGCGCCCAAATAATGACCAGCAAGACCTTTACTGCCGGCGATTTTACCGAAGCAGTTGGCAATAGCGGTATGCGGCAGGAAAGCATCGTGGAGTTATTGAAAACGAATGGATATCTCGATCCGGCTGGTAAGATCCAGACGAAATATGATCCGAACCTAGCATTAAAGTTGGAGGGGATCGATCCGAAAGTTATGGTCAGTGATCCCCAGATACTGGAAAGGATCGATAGTGTCTTACATCGCTCCGCCTTGGGCATCAGCAAAGGCGAGGGGATCCATTTGTTCATAACGGAATATTCCACCCTGCCGGGGGCGGTGCTGACACAATTGCTCAACAGGGTGGGCAGATTATTTGATCCCGGGAGATGTTCGTTCTATTTGTCGCTGGAAAAGGAACAAGGTTTGACCAGTATCGTTGAGCAGGCATATGCTCCAGATGACCCTATACACAGAACCGGAGAGATCCTTGATGCTGATGTGCTTCGAAAAGTAAGCAAATTTATGGAGTGCAAGCGTCACGCACTTGATAACAGCAAGTTCGACGGAATGATCCCTGATAAGCTTTCTAGTGATGCCAATGAACTTTCTGCCGGTCTGCAACGGATAGTTAACGAGATCAGAAAATCCGCCAAGACCCTTGACAAGCCGGGAGGTTTTAAGGAGAGTTTTAGGAAGATCAGGGCGGAAATGATCGATGTGCTGGTGGATTTCAAGAATAGCCTTACTTCCTTAGACCAGGGATCGGTCGAAGAACTACTTAGACCGCTTTGCGAAAAATTAGAGCTTACCCCAAAAGAGTTCATCGAATACACTGCCCGAGCTGCCAACGTCGATGGCCAGGCGCTTCAAGAGATCAAGAAAGAGCTGTTAGACCGGATCGTTCAGCGCTTTGAAAAGCAGAACGGCCAGCTCCGTGATGTAGTGAATATAAATATGCAGGTTGACCTGAACAGAATGCTGCTTTCGCTGAAAAGTTTTAGCGATCAGTTGAACGCCCAGACCGAGGCCCATCGTAAAATGCCAAAGCTCCCAGACGTAGAAACTCAGGCTGAAGGTGAAAGCAGGTTCAAGGCCAGAGTCGCTACAGCTTTTATGCATAACTTTGCTCAACTAGCGGAAAATCTGAAGATCAGCACGAAAATTAACTGTGTCGCCCCGCTTATCGCAGTTAAACCGATAGACATGAAGGAACTGCAGGAAAAGGCCAGGTTGGATTCTGCTCCAAAGACCGTCACTTCGATCGAACCAGCTAAAACGGAGGGTAATCCTCCAGTAGCTGAGGCAGAAAAACCTAAAACAGTTCCCCCTGGGGAGGGTGCTCCTCCACCTTTGCCAGAAGGATCACAAGGAATACCGACAACTCCCTCTGTGAGCGGGACAGAAAAAACGGATGGCGTGCCAAAAGGGAACGCTCCTGGACAACCGGAAGTACTAGATATCACAGCTCTTCATGAGGCAGATATATTAACGAGATTGACCGAAATGGATAACGGTGACCCTGATAAACCTATTGTGATCAATAAGGGTAAGGAAACCGTAACGACCACTATTGGGCAATTATTATACCAAAACCTGGAATTGCTGATCGCCGGGGAAAAGGTGATGATCCAGATCCCGGCACAAGCTATTAAAGATGGCAAAGTCGAGGACACCGATATTAAAGGGATCATTGATCATCTGAAAGCCAAAGGGCTTGACAAAGGCAAGTCCCCTGCTGAACTTGGCCGGGTGATAATCGAAGGTATAAATCGTGAAAAACAACTGCTGGCCGGTGATATTTACATCGAAGCATATTTTTTGAAAACCTATCAGGTAGTTCATCAAGGTCTGTCCAGAGATGTAGATCTAAGCAAGATGTCGCCCAAAGACATAGATATTAAGCTTCGGGAACTTGACTTGACCAGCAAAACAGTAGCTTCTCTGCTCGCTAGGTCTATGCAGGAGACGTTTCAAAACCTCCGCCGCAAATATGATCTCGATACCCTAAAACCAGAACAACTCACCGAACTATTGGAGCAGACCAGGATAGCGGTGGAGAATAGTATTGAATTCAACACGGCGGTTTTAAAAAAAGGCTATATCAGAGCTGCGCTTAGTTCTTGGGCCGGCAAGCTTAAAGCAAGTGTTGGGTTATCGGAGCAAGCCCGGGGGGTAAAGGTA
The DNA here is from genome assembly GCA_041659865.1 of Candidatus Margulisiibacteriota bacterium. Classification (GTDB taxonomy): domain Bacteria; phylum Margulisbacteria; class JBAZXJ01; order JBAZXJ01; family JBAZXJ01; genus JBAZXJ01. The sequence continues at coordinate 6,434 of JBAZXJ010000038.1, forward strand.
GATTATCCTTTGTCCGAAAGGACCAGAGCTACAGGTTATGAGCAGAAAGAATTAGGTAAAGCTATTCAGAGTTCCCTGAAGCCGAAGGGAATGAACCCGTTTGAAACGTTCAGCCATGATGTTGATGCGGGTATGCCAGGCAGAGGAGGTATAGCGAAAAGTAGAAGTGTGGCTTACGTAACGATCAGAGAAGGTCTAACGGGACTTGTTGCCGCAGGACTATATGAGATGACCTTTGGGGCAGGGCTACGAACAAAAGATGGCGGTCTTAATCCCAAGATAGTGGAAGATGCTAAAGGCTGGGCAATGTTTGGCTTTATGTCGCAATGGTCTAATGCGTTTATGCAAAAAAATGCATTTTTTAGGGGCATAACTCCGACCGGTGCTGCCTTTGGGGTTCCTTTGATAGCTGGCTTACGCAATACGCCTGATGAGCAAAAGGCTTTTTCGATTTTCCAGGCAGGTGCCGGCTTTGGCTCTTTTGTTGCAGGCAACGCTATTGCCGGACGTATAGGGCAAACCGCTGCGGTGACAGGAGACAAAATGTTGACCGCTATACTAGCCAGGACCAGGTTTGCCCAAAGTGTTACTTTGATGCAAAAAATAGTGCCGGTGAAACTTATCGGCTTGGTCGGTGCTATGTATGCCACGGATTGGGTTGGTAACATGTTTTCGGATTCGTATGCTCAGGAAGGTTCTCTTACCCGCAAGGTATTTGATTCAGATTTGATGCGAGGTATTGGTAATGTCTTAGGTAACGAATATGTCGCTACAGGGTTAGAGGGCGTAAATATGTATACTGCTTATCAAGCAGGAGCTGGTATTAGTTCTTATGCCGGATTTGGCTATGCAGGTCCTGCCGCTGCCATCGGCTATGGGGTTTATGCGAATATCGATCTAAACACGACCGTGATGAATAATTACATGGATACTTATCAGGAGAGCCTGGATAATCTTGAAAACAACAAGGAAAAGGCGGAATTATCCAGCGCCAGCTTAGGCTGGAGTACGGAAAATAGTTTGTTCAGAAGAACGAACAAAGGGATATCAGCGGACAGGGTCTGGGGTATGCAGACAGCGATCCACTTCTACAATTTTGAGGATAGAGCCCTGATGATCGACAGCAAGATTAGTGGGGTGGGGATCAAGCCTAACGAAACCTTGCAAAAGATGCGTGCATTTATTAAAGAAAACAGGGACAGGATAAATCTGGCCCGGGATCCGGAAAAATTGACTGAATTCAAAAAGCTATTTGATGGTGCTCAAGTGCCAGCTGATGTCCTTCCCTTTGTGGAGCTTATCTGGACCTCACAGTTACCGCCACGAAACGCGAAGGTCGATCCCAAGGTTGTCAGGGAAACAACCACAGAAAACGGGCCATTCAAAGGCCTGACCAGGGAGAAAATCAACTTTACCATACCGGGAGCAAATAATACCGAACAAACCCTGGTAATGAACAGGTATTATCCGTCCGCACCGCTCGAAGACCTGACCGCTTTGCGGGAATATCAGGACCGTATGGTGAACAGTATGCGTCATCCGGAAACTGCGTCAAGCATCAAGAGGCCGGAGTGGATCTTATCCGAAGCGGAACAACGGCAGCTGGACCAGCAAACAGCCAGATTGAGTAACAGGCACGATGCCAAGTTACTATATCCCCATGTGGAACCCAAAGCCGTACTAGATGGAAAAACTACCATTTGGGTTCCCCTCCCATATGTTCCTGATTTGACGATACATACAGGAGGGTCTATTGCCCCTGAAATATCACTAGATACAAGCGATAAGAGGCCTAGTATTCTTGAACAGGTATTAACCGATTACAATGACCACCGCCGAACCTTAAGCAAAGAATATGTTAATGTTTCCTGGGATAATATCAAGACAAAAAGCAAAGATATATACAGGTTTATGGACACCGTTATTCCCGAGTGGAGCCAGCAGTTCGCCAACGTCTTGATCGCCTTGAAAACTAATAATCCGGATATGGCTTTTGCGGACCTCGTTCGGGAATTAGGTTCAACGGCTCCTCAGCTAAAAGATGATATGAAAGCTCAGGAGATCATCTCGGAAAAGTTGATCGGGTCAAAGTTCAGAGCGTTTTTGCTGGATTCTTTTGCTAACGAACAGGTTCAACGTATAATTGCTCTGGAACTGCAACGGCCACTGGTCATGCAAAAGATGAGAGAATTTGCCAGTACCAGAAAGGAAAATGTCAATTCTGGCCGTACGGTCAATATGACCATGTCTTTACTGCAGGAGGCGATCAAGAGTGGATCTGATCTGGCAGATATGATCAAACATATTAAGGCCAATCCCGGGGCGTATTTCCGGAACTTTTCCCAAGCCGATGCTAAACAAACACTGGAGTTCTGGGATCTTGCATTTGGAGAGAAGGGCAGTGCGTCCGATATCCTTCCCTTGTTGCTTTCAGTTCAAGGTCAGCCCCTGGATGAGCTATTCACCGAAATGCAACGTCAGCAGAACGGGGTCAGGGTTCAGCATCTTGTTACATTGATGAGTCAGGGGAAAAGCCAGGACGAAGCGATGTCAGTGATCAACGGCAAGTCTGCTCCAGAAGTAGTCAAACCTAGTGATCAGGAGCAGGCTTGGTTGAAATTAAAGAGGGAGGAACTAGGGGCGATTCGGGAACTTATGAATGGAAATTATGGCTTAGCTGATATCAAAGATGTCGATCCCGGCTTGGTTTATACCGAGCAAGGTGCGCGCCTGCATAAAACGGTAAGAGTTGTAGACGTAATAAACAGTAAAGTTCAAGATATTACGCAGAAAGTCAATGAATTCAATAAGAATAATGGAACCCAATATACGCTTGAGGACTTGGGTTTGGTAAAATTGGTCGAGCAAATGAACAAGAAGTATACCAAAAAAGAGATAGAGGGGAGTTTGAGTGCAAATGATGATCTCAATAAAATGAATGTCTTGCTCTCTTTAGAGAGGCAGATAGCCGAATGGGAGAAGACGAAAACCGAATTAACCACGGCTCAACCCTTGTTGGAAATGGATGTTCAAACGGTAGTGACCCTTATTAAAGATAACTATAAAGCCCAGTCTAACTGGAAAGTTCGCTGGGCCATGGTCCGGCTCTTGGGCCAGATCGCGGAGAGTACAGAGAACCCCGCTATTCTTAACGAGATCGCAGATTATATGCTGGGTGCGGTTTATGGCGACTATTGGTTAAAGAACCAGGAGAAAGATAGGCGGGTTCTTGATCAAACATACCATTATTTGAACAAGATAAAGAACAACAAGCTTTTAACTCAAGATAAGCTAAGTCGTTTTCCCGAAGACAAGGTAGTGGCCATAAGTTATCAGAAAGGTATGGGGTTGATCAATATTGATCAATAGCGCCAGATAAGTTGTTATTAAAAGGGGGCAATGTAACAATATATATTGCTACAAAGAAAATGAAATTATTTATATTATGGTACGATAAGTTAGGTGAGGATAATAAATACTAATTTATCAAGGGGTGATGCCAATATAATTGTTGTGATTTAGCAGATATGTGTAGTGATGAAATATATTATATAAAAAGGAGTGATTATTATGTCAGGAGTAAGTTTATTAAATGAAGGTGTAAATCTAATTAAAGCGGGTTCG
>JBAZXJ010000039.1:0-9894 GCA_041659865.1 Candidatus Margulisiibacteriota bacterium
CCAGGACCACGACCTTTTTATGGGCTTCCTTGCGCAATAGCGCGGCTAAATTGACCGCGATCGTTGACTTACCGACCCCGCCCTTGGGGCTATAGATGGTTATGACCATGGATCTTTCGACCACGACAGGGCAGCCCAGATGCAAGTCCTTTTCTTTTTCAATGATCTTAACGGCATTGTTCAAAACCTCCGCCAGTTTGTCCCTTTTGACCGGCTTGATCAACAAGTCACGGGATTTGATGGCCATGGCGATGCGCAGCAGCTCGGGATCGGGCGAATCGGCCACCGCGATCACGTAAGGGATATTGAGCAGGGGCGTATAGTCGGTCGCCGGACCAAGCAGTTTGATATTTATGATCAGGATGTCTGGCGGCGTTTTAATTATGGCGTGAAAACCGGATTGCAGGTCGCTGGCCCGGCCGGTCAGTTCAAAACTTTCCGGCAGGACGTAATCGCGATGTTCATTATCAATTATATATATTTTCATTTTATATCAGCTTCGGGGTCAGGGTGATCACGATCTCGGAATCTTCCCTGGTCTCCAGCCTGCTCCTGAATAATTCACCCAAGAACGGGACATCTCCCAGAAAGGGGACCTTTAAGTAATCAACAGAATAGTTGGTCTTAAGCAATCCGCCAATGACCAGGGTATCATCAAGCTTCACTCTGGCCTGGGTCGTAGCCTTGCGGGTACTTATTTCAGGATAACCTGAAGCGGCGTAGCCGGTTATATTGCTAACCTCTGAACGGAACCAGGTATCGACCTGGTCTTTGCCGACGAGGCGGGGAGTTATCGCCAGCATGGTTCCGGTATCGATATACTGCACGGTCACATTCCCTTGTTTATCGACATTGACCAGCGGGATCCTGGTCCCGACCAAAATACTAGAACCGCGACCGTCTTGGGCCAGGATCCTTGGCTTGGCTAATACTTTCGCCTTGCCTTCCTTGACCAGGGCGTTCATCTGGAAAGCAAGAACGGAAGCAGCGGCTCCGCTATTGACCCAGCCCACCAGGCCGCCTGAAGTATTATCAAAGATACTGCGGAACTGGCCCTTTTGGGCCTGGGCCTGCATTTTAAGATCGAGGTCATTGCTGTTTTTGACCTCATAGATCTTGGCTTCGATGACGATCTGTTCGCGCGGCTGGTCTAATTGGGTCAGGATCTTTTCGACCTTGGCGATGACCGCTGGCGGCGCTGCGACCGTAATTAGATTCAGGCGGGTATTGATGCTGAAATCTTCCGGAGCGACGATCGAGCTTAAGATCTTAGCCAGTTCGTTGGCCATGTTCACATCTTGTCTGATCACCACGCTGGTCCCTTCGCCTTCTTCATTATATTCCAGACGGATATTCTTTAAATAGAAGACCCTGACATCGCTTTCATCAGATTTTTTGATGACCACGATGTTGTAGTTCTCTTTACCGTAAGCGGTCCAGATGGTCAGGGAGGTATTGCCCGCAGCTTTGCCGTTGACCAGCAACTCCTTGGAAGAGATAACGACAGGATCACCTACATTTGGATTACCGACCGCAACATTGGTTATGGCATAGGGCAGGATGATCGACTTGGAAGCGCCGACCGGGATCACCAGAGTATTCTTGGCCTCTTTTGGCAGTTCCTTAACCGCTTCCTTGACCGGCTCCTTAACTTCTTTTACTTTGCTCTCTACTGTCTGTACCGAGACAGCCACAGCAGGAAGAGCTCTGGGCTTATTTTGTTCCAGGAGCTTGTCATTTAAGGCTTGCAGGGTCTGGGCGCCAAAAGAACCGATATAAGGATTATTGTCAGAGAAGTCCATGAATTGTTTTTGAAAGTTCTTGATCATTTCAAAGGTCCTGGCATCCGCGGTGCCCAGAGTGATCAGCGTGGTGTCATATAATGGTCCGCCCTCGTCATTCTTCAGGGAGAGCAGCATTTCCTGGATCTTTTGGATAGCCTGGGGATTATCGATCGGACTGTCCGGGCCAAGGGTCATGACGCCGTCGCGGATCAAGTTCAGAAAAAGCGCAGTATCATTTGGGGAGTCGGCGGCATTGGCAGGCAAGCCTGAGAGGAACAAAGAATTCAAAAGCAGGAACAGGACTACCAGGATATATCTGCTGCGTTTCATCAATAACTCTCCTTGTTAATTATTTGCCGACTTCTTTTTGGGTTTCGGTCGAACCTTTAATGATCTTAACAGTGCTAGAATTAGACTGAACTGGCTGGGGCCTGGCCACAGCCTTGGCTACAGGGGCCGCCGGAGTTCCGTCACGGGGCAGGATAGTACCGACCGAGGCCCCCATGCTATTGACGTTGCTCGAGTCCTGCGCTGCGCGCAAAGCAAGCTGCAGCGGGCCTTTATTAGCGGCCAGAACCACCTTCTCCGAATCCTTGAGAGAAAGAGCGAAAGTTACGATCGCTGCGGCCCCGGCGTCCTTGGCGGAATTCTGCTGGCTTTTGGTCTCGGTTTGCTGGTTAATGGCCAGTACCTGGACGTTTTGCAGAACAGTGATGGTCCGGTCTTCCTCTGGCAGGGTCACCAGGATATCCACGGTATCACCGGGCTTGATCATTCCGGAGATGCCGGCTGCGGAATCAACTTTTACCGAGATGGCTCTCTTGTCCGGGGGAATAATAAAAGAAAGGCCCAAGCTAGCTTCTTTTTCCTTTAGGTCTTTTTCAAAGATCATTTGACCGGGCATGGCATTGATCACCAACACCTTGCCTTTAGCGTCCTCGAGTTTGCTGACCACGCCGCCGGGAACATATTGCTGAGGGATCTGCTTGATCTCCAGCATTTCTTCGGTAACGATGGTCTTGGTCGGTATGTTGACCTTGGCGGTGACCACCGGCCTTTTCTCTTCCATCTTCTTGGTCTGTTTTTGCATGCTTTGCATGTAGGAGTAGACCAGAAAGGTCGTTATGGCAGCTAGGAACAGGGCCAGGATCAGGAATTTCTTATTGACCATATTGATATCTCCTATTATCTTTCCACAAAATTAGCGAAGATCGCTTCGAAATTACCGATCACGGTCACCGGATTGCCGGCATCGTCCCGGCCACGAAAGGTTATCTTGGCACTGGTATTGACCTGGGTGCCGGCACCAAAGGTCGTCCGGACCCAGTCTTTCTGGACAAAGGTAACAGCTCTGACCGAGTAAGCGCCGTTCTCACCAGAGCGCAGATAGATCTGGGTTGCGCCTTCATAGGCTGGCATACTGCCCGCTGCGTTTTGCAAGGTGTATTCTATTCTATAACTGGTCAGGGTTATGCCCGGCAGGTTTCCTTCGCTGACCAGAGCATTACTGGCGGAGCCGTGCAGGATGGAGACCGCTTTCAATTTAACGCTGATCTCTTCGGCAATATAACCTTCGCCGGCGGTACCGTTCCCGTTAGTATCATCGGCCAGGATGTCGATCTCCAAAGGGGTACTATCAATAGCGGTAATATTCATGGAGACCGGAGCAGAGTTGTTGAAGTCCCCACATCCGCTGGAGAAAAGAGTTATTAAGCAGATAGAAAAGATGAAAATAAATTGCCGCATAGGTACCCCCTGATTTAAATTATGACCCTATCTTGCTATCAAAAATAATCATTACAAGCAAATGCTTGAAAATACTAATAGACAGCTACATCTTTAATAACATAACAACATTAAAATATCAAACAAAAAAATGAAATAATTATCCCAGGCGCACGATGAGTATTATGGCAATAATACAAAGTAAATATAAAGGCTGGCGATGATCCAGAGGACAAGTTTCAAAATTAACGCATCAGGCTCATTACTGGCACCGAAGTATCGCCAGGAATTACTGCGCTTGGCGGCTAATCATTATAACCGGCTAAACCATGCTGCGGTTAAATGGCAGGGCCTGTTCATCGGACTGGAGGCCGGTCGGCCTAAATTCGACCTTGATCAAGCCAAGCTCTTACCGATAGTTGAACAGACCTTAAAGCAAATGGCTGGAGAGCAAAAGTATCAAAGGCTTGCGGCGCCATTGCTTAATCTGGCTAAAGAAATAGACCAGGCGATCCACCCAAAGCTATCGATAGGTAATATACCAGGAACAAAAATCCTTCTTCTAACCTCGCCGCCGGTCGATGTGCCGACCGCTAAACCGCAAAACCACCTGATATTTAAAGCAATGATCGATAATATCTCTACTCACGATCGCCACACGACCGCTTGCACCACGATCACCGGGGTATCTACGCCAACCGATACGGTGTTGCTTGGGGATCTCCAGAGAATGACCGGGAAGCTCACCTATGATCCTCGTTGTATAATCCAGGGACAAGAATTACCGGAAGAATATCCGGAAAAGCGGGGCAGTGGTTCGGGGAAATTGTTTAATTGGATCCATACCATGGATAATGCTCATAGCGGGCTCTGGATATTAGATCTTAAACATTATAACTGGCGAGGCCAAACCGAGGATCAGGGGAAGCTTGGAGCGCTTAAACAGGAATTTACCGGCTTTCAACCAAGCCTTAGCTGGTATAAAGGGGGGAATGAAATTAATCTTTCCTATCATCAGCGCAGTTCCCAAGAAACTGCTTGGCCGATCGGGAGTTCTTCCCGGAGGGACAGCAAGTCCAGTGAGTTTTCTTGTCATGCCCTGTTCAAGATCGGGCCGAAACTTTCTTTGGGACCGATCATCGAACAAACATCCGGTTTTAAAACATATCACTATATTTTTGATGACCCCCAGTCTCTCACGGCCTGTTTAACGCCGGATTATACGCTTAATTACCGGCAAAACGCTTTTGGCCTGAAAGGTAAATATACTTTCAACAAACAAAGATCTTTGGAGTTTTGGGGAAAAGTATTTCGCGGGACCAGACCGGAGTCGGAACTGAGCCGGCAAAAACACAACGGCAGTTTCCAGACGGGCTTGGTTCTTAATAACAAACAACAAAGCTATGGTTTTACTTACGATGATCTCTCCAGCCGCGGGAAGTCGGTCTGGTCCTATCCCCAGGACCTGTCTTCTGATCAGTGGGAAAGCCATCAGGAGAAGAATTATTCCCTCTTCTTTAAAACTACAGGCAAAAAGTCTATGGCCCCAACTTACAAGATCAGCTATACCTTGACTCAGAAAAAGGATGCGTCGGACGGGATCTTCCATTTACCAACAGGGGCTGTTTATAGCCCTACCAGCGTGGACCGTAAAAGCCATATTGTCGGACTGACCATAACTAAACCGTTGCCTAAGGATGCCCAAATTGAACTTGAGGTCCAGAAAACTTTTGGCCAGCGTAAAGATCGGATGCAGGGTCAGATACGTGAGTTCGGCAATGAAGGCGGTTCTTATATAGGTATTAGTTATTCCAGAGCGTTCTAGTCATGGACCCTGGTCCATCAAGACACGCTCTGTCTGCATGATCTTCCAGCTCCATTAAACGTTTCTCCCCGAAACGAAAAAAAATGAAATATTCTCCTCAAACCCTCGAAGAGTAGACGTAGGTAATGTTACGTAACCGTAAGTGTGCATAGAGGAAAGAAGCAATGTCGGAACGCGAAGAAAATATCAGTTTACTGACCGAACGGCTCGAGATCCGTATGGATGAGGTCATGGTCAGCCTGTTAAAGGATAAGGCCAAGGAATCTGGCCAATCCATCGGCGCCCTGGTCCGCTCCGCGGTTCATGAAGCATATATAAGGGAATATCCTGTCCCGTCCCCGAACCTTACTCCAGATATCAGACTGCAAAGGAAGGTCATTGCCAGCCGGGATCAGGTGGTCGCTAATACGGACCCTGAATACAGAAAGCCTATGCCCGCTGACAAAGAACTGGAGCAGATAGAAAAAGATATCGACAAACTGATCGAGGTCAACAATCTCAACTTTGCTGAAATGAAAACAAAGATATTGGCTTACTTGAAAGGTAAGATAGATTTTGGGGTCTATGGCCTGAAACGCAAGATGTTCGGAGAGATGAGCCGACCGGAACTTTGTATCCGGATCTGGGACCGGGCCGATGAACGTGCTAAAGCCGATAGCCATGTTCCAGAGTGGACCATGGCTGATCAGCCTACCCAACAACTTATCACGAAGAAGTGGGAGATCTTCGATGACAGGATCTTGTTGATCAATGACCTAAGAACGGTCAGGTCTATGGCTAAAGAGATAAGAGACAAACTTCTGAGCATGGACCTGCGTGTTGAAGAAGAATTTGCCCGAAGAACGTTGAGCAAGAAAGAACATCTGGCGCCCGCGCTTGATCTATTAAATCTTTTGATCGAAGTAAAGGATGAAGATATAACGAATATCCGGCGTATCTGTAAAGCCCATAAAGATGACGCGGAGCCGGCAGCAGATAAGGAAAAATGTTTGCAATCCTTGATCTTCTTTGTCGGCCCTAGCCTCAGAAAATTGATCTTGCCAGAGAACTATTCGCTGGTCGAGAAGCAGATAAAAGCTTTAGGTGATTTCATGGTCGAGATGCGCGGGCGGGCAGAACAAAGAGGGGATATTTATTTCTGGCGAGTGTCGGCAAGAGATGGCCAGAACAAACCACAAAAAGAAGTGAGACTTTCTTATAAATATTTTCAGGGTGAAGAGGTCAAGGAAGGGGCAACTGTCCCCGAGCTGGTCGGGCGGATATTTTCCTGGGATTTCATGGTTAACGGAGAGGCCAAGGACGAATACAAGGAACATCAGAAGATACTCCAAAGGATCTCGGCCCAGATCGCTTCGGCCTTATCTTTAAGCTATCAGAACGAGAATAGGAACAAGATCGTCAGGGAAAGTCTGACCTATATGATCGATCATGACCAGATCGATGCCGATGGCATCAAAATACTCTTTAAGCAAGCCTTCGCAGATAAAGAAGTTTTCATGCTGGAGACCTGGTATTGGGAGAGGATGCTGGCAGCCATAGGCAAAAAACGGGAATCAATAACGGCCGCAGAAGCTGAAGAGATCATCGAACAGTATAGTTCAGACCGCGTGCTGCTGCTGACGATGCTGGATAATGACCTGGGTCTGGACATCGGCAAAGTCAAATATAGTTTTGAGAACAACGGGCGTACGCTGGTCCGTCAGGTGTATTTTCTAAAAGAATATGACCAGGAGAATGCTTACCATGCCTCCAGGGTCAATGAAGACATCGGCTTTCTTCGGGCTATCGATTCTTTAGTCGTGCGGTTGCGCGAGAAATATTAATAGAGGCGAACATGTTGAAGGCAAAGATCATAACGATTTTTAAATTGAGCAGCGACCAGGCGGTCGTCCAGGCCGAAGTGATCAGCCAGAAAGCTTTAAGCAATAAGCTCAAGAAGAAGAGCCAAAGCCAAGCCAATCCATTACCGCCGGTGACCAATGTCGTAGAAAAGGTCATCACCCGCAACGAGATCATCATCAATACCAAAGAAGTTAAAATGCCGGTCACTGAGTTGCCGAGCATTTTTTGCAAATTCAAGGCCAGCTACCGCGGGGCCGAGCATGAATATTGCCTGCTGGTAGACCTTCCTTTGAACTACAATCAAGGCCAGGCCTATCCTCTGGTGATCATTCCGCCGGCCCTGGGTACCAGGATGACCCAGTTTGCGACCATCGCCAACGGCTTGAAAGCATCAGGCGAGGTCATTACGGTCAGGATCGCCTTCCCTAATTCAAATGACGAGACCAGCGGCAGTATGACCGATCTGGAGATCGTGCCAGATCATTTATTGACCCAGGTGCAATATATTTTAGGCGAAGGACAGTGGAGCAAGGGCTCGGAATTGCAGGATATGCTAAAGAAAAAAGGCGTGGCGATCGCCAAAAACAAGCTTTGTTTTATCACACCGAGCATGTCCTCGATGCTGGTCTTGCAGGTCGCGAACAGTTATCTGGGCCAGATCAAGAGCATCGTTCTGCTTTCACCGATCCCAGATCTGAAAAAAGCTATCAAAGCCAAATACTCCAAGGACAGGGACCTGGAGCAGGATATCCAGAACGTGCTCTTTTTGCTCAATAAGAACAAAAGTTTTTTAATGACGATCTTTGCGAAAAATCTTGGTTCTCTGCTTTTTGTACCGATCAGCCAGATCCTGGACACACTGCAGGAAGCAGTGGTCAAGGAAGTATTGGCAGATGTCGGTAATGACCCGGACGATCTTTTGCCATACATGGATGAGAAGATCAATTACAAAAAATTCTTTGCCTCGATCGTCTACTTAAGCGAGATCATCAAATATGCCGTTCTGCCAGGTTTCATTCGCGACAAGCTGCCGGGTAGCGGCGAGGGTCTGCCGTTGAAGTACAGTCTAGCCGAGACCAAGCAGTGCCTTAAGGGTATCCTGGCCAAAGGCATTCCTGTGACCATGATCTATCCGGAGCAGGATGACCTGGCGGAAAAAGGTGATGTGGAAGATATGCTCTTTTCCGGCAAAACGCGTGATACCGATAAGCCGGGGCCGATAACTATGGAACTGGTCCGAGAGTCCGGCCATGAATGGGACAAGCTTTACAAATTCCAGCAAGCCGCCTACCTGGCGATCAGAGATACCCTGGTCCATCTGGGCCCGCATTTGCCTGAAAACGCGGGCAATGTAGGCAATGCTGAAGCGATAGTCGAGGGGTTTGACGCCAAAGCCGAGAAAGCCATTGAAGGTTTTGAAGGTATCGCTTATGACCGTGAGAGTAAGACCTTGAAGTTGAATGCCAAGATGAACAGGGAAAAATTGGAAGAGTTAACAGAAAAACCGGAACTTGAACCATTCAAAGTGGTCCTGCAGGGATTATATGAAAGAGCTGCCTTTCCTGTATTGTCGACCGCCGAGATCGGCATAAAAAGCCTGATGGAGGTCATCGATTCCGCGACCAGAAGGCTGTGGCTGACGATACAAGAGAAATATATTAAGGATAAAGAGAAAAGTGCAGGCAAAGAAACCATTCCCGACCACGTTGTCCGTTTGCAGGAGGACGGCCGCTGGGCCATATATAGGAAGGGCGGTCAACAGCCGGCCTTTATTATCAGCCAGGAAACAGAACTAGACAGCCTTGGCGAGATGAGCGCAGAGGACAGGATCAAGATCGGACTCCTGATCAGTGCCCAGAAACACCTCAACGCCCGTCTGTTCAGCAGACTGCTGAACGTGCTGATGAACGATGAGGATATTGAAAAACTGGTCGAAGAATTACTGGAGGAGCGGAATTCCGGTCAGCTGGCTCAATTCCTTCTACTGAACGGTCAAACCGTGGACTGGGCCAAGAAACACAATGGCTTTGGACCGCGCCTGACCCAGCTGATCCCTGCCGAGGTGATCGAAGGGCAAAAGGTCCTTGGTCTGCTGGGCGAGGAAAGGCTGATCAAGATCATTAACCGGGTCATTGAAAAACATAAGGCCCTGCTGCCGAATTTACTCAATGAGATCAGGACGACCGGTATCCCTCTGATCAGGGAGCTGATGACGAAAACAAATATTACTCATATCAGTATCGATATCCTAAATCCGATCGTCGATGAGATAAATGCTAATCCGGACCTGGCCATCCAGGTGCTCAAGGAGATAGATCCGGAAATTCTGGAGCTGATCGGCAAAAGGCGGACCATGGATGTTTTTCGCCTGGCTACCAAAGCAGTACCTGCCTACCAGGCTTTTCTCAACAGCAAAGCGCTGAAGGCGATCAATAATATTGATGATTATGACACGATGGTCCCGATCACCACAAAAAATACCTATATCAGTAAATATCCGCTGAAACAAAGATGTATCGGTGGGGTGATCCAAACCGGCGGCATGGCCCGCAGTGCAGGTTCGACCGGACAATCAACGACCTGGGTCAACAGCCCCAGGGAAATGGAAGAACTGCGCCGGGCGACGACAATAGGTTTGCAATTACTTTTTAATGCCCAGCCCAAAAGCCAGGAAACTATCATCATCAGCACCTGGGCGACAGGGGTCTGGGTGACCGG
>JBAZXJ010000040.1:0-1207 GCA_041659865.1 Candidatus Margulisiibacteriota bacterium
GTTCACTTTCTTGATCTGCTCAAAAATATTATTAGCCATGTTTGCTCCTTTATTAATTCTGATTGATATTCGCTCTCTCTTTGATCTGGAATAACCGTTTTGGGTCGTTTTACGCTCTTGGCGGGCAAGCAGCTGGGGGTTTTGATGTGCGTATATTATACCGAGCCGGGGGATGGAGCGTCAATTTGGCGCCCGGGAATCCCGCTCGTGTATTTTCACCCTAACAAGTATAATAAATATTAATATATAATATATCAGGAGCGCTACATGAACCACCTTGAAAAACTTATGTCACAATATTACGACTGGCAGGGATACATAGTTAAGACCAATGTTCATGTTGGCAAGCGCAAAGCTGGTGGCTATGAGGGGGAATTGGATGTCGTGGCCTATCATCCAGAAAATAAGCATCTTATACATATCGAATGCTCGACTGACGCGCATAACTGGGAAATGCGTGAACAACGCTTCAAAAAGAAGTTCGAAACCGGCAGAAAGCATATCATCCCTGCCCTGTTCCCTTGGCTGACCGGTTCTGGGATCAAGTTGGAACAGATGGCCTTACTGGCATTGAGCTCTGTTAAACACTCATCACTAGCAGGTGGGAAGGTGATCTCTGTTGATGCAATGATCGCTATAATCACCCAGAAAATAAAACAATATGGCAAAATGAGTAGCCATGCAATTCCGGAGAATTATGATCTCTTGAGGACTATCCAGCTGGTGGTTTGCGGGTATATGGGAGTGGTTAAGTAGAAATTGAAATCGGTCATGAACTAGACTTCAGGGAAAACAACTTGGGCACGATCATATCTGCCGTCTCGATCCTGGAATATTACCATGTCTTATTTGTTCAATTTTTGATATTTCTTCAAAAAATCATCAAAGTTATAAGGTAGTTTACCTTTTCGGTGTAACATTCGATGACAATTCGAACACACCATGCGAACATCATTGATACTCGTTACAACCTTGATATGTTTGTTGTCAGAAATCGGTTTAAGATGATGAATTTCAATATAGCCATCTCCATCTTCGCCATAATGTTCCCCAAAATCAAAACTGCAAATCTGGCATAAAGTGCCATAGTGCCTAATTGCTTCTGCCTTCAATTTCGGTGATCTAATAGCATTTTCAAGATATATTTGTTTGCAACCGCCTTCCGCATGTTTATTAGTGAATTCCTCTATACTCCAATTGGAGATGG
>JBAZXJ010000040.1:1253-9839 GCA_041659865.1 Candidatus Margulisiibacteriota bacterium
TTGATAAGCTTTCTATCATGTGAAGCAAAAAGTATTTTACACTTACCTATACAAATATCTTGTTTTTCATTGAATGAAAGCACTCGCTTATCTGTATAATCTAGAGTGGCGATAGTCCCCTTAACAGAAAGATAGCATTTGGCTTCACACTTCTCATTGCCCTGAAAACTACGAATATGATGGCAGAGCAGGCTATTATTACATTCCTTATCAAATGCTTTCTGTGGGATCAGATCAAAAAGCCACTTGCTTACTGGTTCCCATCTGATTTGAAGGTCTTGTGGATTTACCCCATTTTTTATCCATTTGTGTTGCATCTCTCATCTTTTCTTTTCAAGCACAACAATAACTGAAGATCTCCTTACTGCCATTCCTTCCCAGCCAGACTACTCGCCAATTCTTCCGCATTAGACACGGCAGTTACCCCAGGGAAGTCCGATATATTGAAGTATTGCTTGGCCCGAAGAGAACCAGACGATGTTTTGATAACATTTGTAGGGTAAAATTTGTCGACTATATAGAACTTATGGCCTTTTCTGATGTCATAATAGTTCGTATTCTTAATGATCCCCGATATCCTATCCTTTACATCATCTGGTACGTTGATCTCGTTATTTATAACAATAGAATCATTTACAAGATCAGCCCAGACGCAATACTTGACCTCTCCAATGGCTACAATAGCCTTGTTTACATATAGCCCCATATACTTAAACGATGTGTTGTGGTTCCTCTCAACAGGATCGTAATGGATCCCATATTCAAGATTTTCTTTCAAGGAGGTCCCCGCCGTAACAACTAACATATAATCATTTTTATCCATCATTAATCTATTTTCAAGGCAAAATTCTCTATACTCCTCGATCTCTTCGATAAATTCTATTTCATACTCTGCGATATTTTGAAGAACCAGATCGATCAATCCAGAAAAAGAAATAGACGCAAGTTTAATGTCAGAGTTAGTAACCTTTATATACTCAACTATCTGGGCTTTAATATGTCTGGATAGTTCCGACTTTGATAGCGCTAGCAAGACACGATTTTTCCCGTTCTCGCTCGATAGACTATCAATATGGTTTTTCATTTGACTGAGGGAATAATTATCAAAAAGCTTTGTTTCAATGGCTATCTTGAATTCATCCTGGAATATATTCCCGTCAAAAATACTTTTAGCGACCTTTTCCTGTTGATAGAATTTCACTCCAATATTCAGATACAGATTGTTCTCTTGAAGAATCGTATTGATGACTTTTTCAAATTTATTGTTATTATAGTTTTGCAATCTGGAAAGAAATAACAAGGTGTTATTTGTGACCCAGTTCTCTCGTTCTGAATATTTCTGATAGGTGTGGACTTTTCGCATGATTATCCCTTTAAAATATTTACTAATATGACATCCAGCTGTCTTTATTTTTCATTAACTAACTTTTATCCTACCAAATCCCACACAATATGCGAAATCAACGCCTTGCACTGTTTGCTGATAACTCTGCTTGCCGGGAGGATGTCCCTGCTTTATAGCAGCATTCTATCGATTATCTGAGCGGTGGCGTGACAGCGGCGCACATGTTACTTGGTCGAGGCTTGAAGGTGAAAATATAAAATAATCCAAATACACATCTACTCCGAAAGCTTTGCCTAGAGATTCACTACCACTGCCTTTTAATTTAATTTCTGTTATTTGTTTAGTCCATTGTTCAATATTTTGCGCTGCTATACTTTTGTGTTCAGCGGAAGAAGGTCTCTTTATGTTTTTCTTAATTATGTCATATTTATCTATGTACTTATATTTCTCATCCGGCGTCCCGTTAACCCTAACAGATAGTAGTATATATTCCTTGTCGTATGGTTTCATCGTATGCTTTTCGAAGTCGCCCTTTATCTTCTCTATATATTCCATATCCTTGGGTCTAAGTAAATCAAATGAATAACAGGCCTTAAACTCGATTATATTTTGTATTGCCCCGTTTTTAGTATCTAACAGAGCTAAATCTACCCTTGATACTCCACCTCCCTTGTGTTCTCGTGATACTATTAATTCTGATCCGTATTTCTCGTAAAGATAGAAAGCATATGCATCACGGAATGAATTTTCTATCTTAGCAGTTAAGCCCATATACGCTAATGATTCTTTTGCATCCAACGACGATAAAAAACTAGGGATATCCGTTTTATAGTCCATGGCCATCTCTCCTCATAATTGTGTTTAAGTCTAATATTCCAACTTCTTTCGCTCCACTAATATATATTGAAATAAGTGCCAAGCGCCTTGTGTCAAACTTAAAGCAATAACAACTTCCCGCAAATGGTCAACCCGCTTGCTGAATATTCGAGAGTATTCATTGCAAAATTATGGACTTGATAAATTATTTCCACAGCGATCATGCTATCTGTAGGCTTGGCTACAAACCCTACTTGATATCCGTTTCTTCCTACCATTGAAGCAGTAATACCCTGAAGAGGAGACACGCTTAAAACATTAACTCCACCCAGTAAATACAATCCCTTGCCTACGGCTAGTAACCCATTGAATTCTATAACGTCTTGAGAGAACTTCGGGTATGTCGTGAACGTAACTGTTTGTCCTCCCGCTTGAATAGAGCGAATAATTATCTCAGGGTAGCGAGTCCAGCCAACAGAGACCCCAGCAGAATCGCCATATGCTGACAATCCGAACCCATAACCAAATGAACCTTCTTTATAGTTTAACGCCCCATTTACGCCTAGATAACTAACCTTGGCTTGCTGAGCGGTGCTCATGTTCATGTGCACATCAAAGGCAAGTGAATCAAGGGATGAACAGAAAACCATTGATACTATTAACAGGCAATATCTAATGTGTTTATTCATTATTAGCTCCCTAAAAATATTTATTTACCAAATAATATTCTTCAAAAATATTGATTTCCATCTTTTCTTTTTGCCAATCATATCCCTATCTCAAATACTTTTTTATTCCGTAGTTACATCAAATGTACAATCATGATTAATACTAACATATTTGCGCACATTTATCCTGATGCCACAGGACAATGCTGCCAATACGTTTAGACAAACTCAACGACAACCGACGCCTCCTGCCGAAAACCCCCACTTCTGCGTCAACGAGCTATCCTTATGCCTTAACTCTTCGGCCAAAGCCCTGATCAGATCCTGATGCCCGATCTTGGCCGGTTCCATAAAGGCATTCTGCTGATAGACGATCTTGAAATCCCCCGGTGTTAAGTTGCTTAAGCCCTGTAATTCCTGCTTCTGACTGTCGTTTAACGGGGTATTCAGCAGTGGCTTGAAGAATCGATCATAAAAGATCAGGTTGCCTTCCCCATTCAGGTAGTCGAACTCCAGTTTCAGGTTGAAACGCCGGATAGCCGCGCTGTCCACATGCTTCTTGAAATTGGTCGAGCAGATCAATATCCCGTGGAACTTCTCCATGTTCGTTAAAAGCTCATTGACCTGGGTAACTTGCCAGCTAGCCTGGGCGTATTCCCGGCTTGAGAACAGGCCGTCAGCTTCATCCAGGAAGATAATAGCCTTTTCCTGTTGGGCCCGTTCAAAGAGGTCGCGGATCTGCTTTTCGCTCTCGCCGACCCATTTACTTAGCAGATCGCTGGCCTGGGTGACCAAAAGCCTCCGGCTCAAATGCCTGGCCAGGTACTTGGCGAACTCGGTCTTGCCCGTACCCGGCGGGCCGTAGAGAAGGACGTTCATATTGCGGATATCCAGCGCTTTATCATGCTTTTCCCAGTATTCATTGAAGCGTTCCAGGGCCTTAAGGGAGTGCCCCAGGTCGCCCTTGATGTTCAGACCGTCCAGTCCGTAAGACGCGCTATTTGGCTCCCTGCCATCCTGCGTGGAGGCCCGTTGACCCATAAGCTGTAACTGGGACTGCATAAAGGTATCGACAGTTTCCAGGATGTTCCGGCCTTTAGGCTTTTTCTTGAAGATCCGCTGGCAGGAGCACAGGGCCGAATGAATATTTCCGGCATTGGCCTCATAACGGTCCGCCAGTTTAGAGACATCTTCGGGCGAGATCAGCGCTGTCAGCTTGTACTTTCTGACCGCCTGCGTCCAGATCGACTGGCGCTGGAGATAGTTCAGGCGCGGGAAATGAACGGCATGATCAAAACGACGCCGGCTGGAACTGTCCATATCTACCGAATGGTTAGTGATCCAGATCAGGTTATGTTTATGATTTTCCAGCAAATTATTCAGGTAACCTTTTTCCGCGAAAGAATTTCGGAAGGAGAACCCTGACTTCAAAACGTTGAGCATGGCATCGGCTTCGTCGACCACGATCAGGGTGTTCTGTGTGGGAACCTGGGTCATGCAGGCCTGCAGGGCGCGGAAGCGGAAGCCGGCAGTATCATCGCCGGTCTCCGGCTTGATCTCGTAAACCTCATAACCTAGCGCCTCGCCCAGGGTGCGGGAAAAAGCCGTTTTACCCGTACCGGGTTCGCCGTAGAGCAGAACGTTCAGCCCGCACTTGTTGTCCCGGTTCGCCAAAAGATCTTTGACCAATTGCTGGTCTTTAGCCGGAACGGTCGACCGTTCCAGGGAGACGGAAGCGCCTTTGACCTTTTGGAAATAGCGGTTGTTCAAGGGGACGGAACTCTGTCCGTTCAGATAGATGCCAAGCTCATCAGCAAAATGGCGCGCTTCATCCAGCAGGCAATTCCGGATAAGGGAGCTGTTCGCATCAAGCGCCCGGTTGATCTTTGGCAGAGGCAGACCGCTGAAGACTGAGATCAGTGACGCCGAGATGGTGTTGTTCCGGTCCTTATAGCCGAACATCCTGACACAGCTGTCCGACAGGTTCTCAAAATGAGCCTGATAGACATATAAATATTTCATTAACAGGATCTCCTGTTCCACCTCGTTAAGCCGGAACATTTTAGCTAGTTCCCCCAGCCTTTTACTTAGCAGACAACGATAGTTCTTGCCAGGCCCGGCGAGCTTGCCGGCCAGCAATTGGCTGATAGACTGGGCGACCTGCCGGCGGTATTTGGCCCGGTCGTAGAGTTCACCGATGACCTCCTCCGGCTGGAGCTTCTGCCAATGAGCCGGAGGGTATAGAGCACTAGGGTCATTCAGGTCATCTTGCAGTATGATCAGGAGTTGTTTGGCTAATTGCCCGACTTCACGCCCGGTGCAGAAAAACAATAGAGTAGCGATCACATTACGGTCGCCGATATCATCCATCCGGCATAACAGTTTGTAGCCATAACCCAGAACCTTGTCCTTGACGAATGCAGAAAGCCCCCCTCCAGCACAAGGCCTGCTGTCACTTTTGTTTCTTCTGACAATACGCATGAATTCCTCCTTGAGTATATATTCGTTCACGGTGAGAGCCATTATACGGGAGGGTATGTGACAGGGGCGGTCACAGAAGAAAGTGTCTTGATCGGCAATTCTAATTATGGCACTTGTTGGGTCACTGAGTAGCCAGCTGTAGCCCATGGCGAAGGCTGGCGTATCGAAGTGCCCGTCCGTTCCCTGGCGAGACCTCTCCCCTAGCCCCTCTCCGCCTGCCTGCGCATAGCCTTCGGCTGGCAGAGAGGGGAAGATGCTCTTGTCAGATATCGATATTTGAAACACGGATTACACAGATTAACCCGCCACCACAACACCTAATACAAAAGAAATGCGCTGGTGTGGTGGTGAATCCGTGTAATCATCTTAGATCCGTGAAATCCGTGTTTCAGAATGCGTCTGGCCAACCTGACATCTCCCCACCACCCCTTTATTGAGGTCATATTCAAATGAAATAGACGGCTTCCCCTCTCTGCAGCCGCATCGGCTAGCGGAGAGGGGATTGGGGAGAGGTCTCGCAAGAATACGGCTGGGCGCTTCGGTTCAGTGACCGACCCTGTCACAACCCCTCTGCTATATTGATCAAAGTACGATCATTAAAAGGAAGAGAGGGCTATCTATGGCAGTAAAGAAAAAACAGGAGCTTGCAGGATGTGTTGTTGATACAGTGACCAAATATCCCGACCCATTGTTCATATCTTGCGCACGCAACGCCTTGAGTAACGGCTCCGTATTGATCATTGACCTTGCGCCTTTACCGGAAAAAGAACAAAAGGCTCTTTTTGACTATATGTGCGGTATGGCACACGCCATTGGCGGTTACTATAAGCAGATGAGCCCGACTTTGCATGTGTTCAGCCGCAGTCCGGTCGAAAGCATACATGAATATTGCTGGCGGAACCTGGAAGAAATAGCTTTAGTAAAAGGCGGCGGTGGTTGAGCTTGTCGAAACGTCAGTGGTGGGCGGGCACTTCGACAAGCTCAGTGTCCGGGGGGGGCTATAACGCCTGAAGCTTTCCCAGTATCTCGACCATAGCCTTGGTATCCAGCTCGCAGTATTGCAACAGATCATTATAAATAGCGTTGCTTTCTGCCTTGGTAGTCTCGGGGTCGATCATTTCCCGCCAGCTTTCCGAAGCGGTCCCGCCTTCGCTGATGTTCAACTCCTCATAAGACAATTTCGGGACCAGCACAGGTAATACGCATTTTAGTGAAGCACTGCCTTCAAAACCCCTGTGGACATAATAACCTTTTTTAAAGACCAGCATCAGATCAACTATCCGCTCGTTGAGCGAATTGAAAAATGCTTCATATTCCGGGCAGCGTTCGCCTAGTTCGCTGTTCCGGGCTTTTTCAAAGGACATATTCCAGACGATGACCGAGCCTTTTTTGCCAATAACTTTGCGCAGTTCTTTAGCCAGCGCTTCGGAAGGGTCCTGCCACTCTTTGGCCAGGAAGGAATGATGCACAAGCGGCGCGCCTGGAGCGGTCTGGACGTGAAGTGAATATTGAAAAGTGATCGGCTGATACGGCCGCCAGCCGTCGAAGAGCGGGACGGCGGGACTAAAGGTTTCATAGTCCAGAAAATACAGCGGGTATTTAAGCTGGCTTAATTCTTCCTTGATCGCTTGCTTATCGATGTGGATCTGATCTGTCTTTACCGCTTGATAATGACGCCGAGCCCTGGCGCTGGTAACCATTGCTTCCGGGATATCCTTTAGCTTGATGATCCCCTGGTCTAAAAGCAAGGAAATATTCTCCTCGCTTAATTTACCAGCCAGGTCATAGATCGATTCTGGTGGAACATCCTTCCAGCAATATTCAATAAAGTCACATTCATAGGGCGAAGAACACTGTTTCAAAATACGGGCCTGCGGTTCCGCCTTTAAAGCATAAACTTTCTGGGCATCCTTGATATTAAGCCTGGTGTCAGGGAGTAATTCGTCTACTTCCCAAGTGATATTAGTAATTGTCAGCAATTGGTCAGGGGCGATCTCTCCCTGGCGGACATATTCATTATTAATATGCACCAGATAGGTCCGGCCGATGGCAACGCCGGCTTGTTCAAAGCAGAGCTTCTGAAAAGCCAGGTCCGGCAGGTGGACATCCTTGACCCCGGTGGAACTTTTGACTTCATAAATATCCCATTTTTTGCTTTTGGCGTTATAAACAATGATATCCGACTTGCAGAACAAGCCGCCGCTGGAAACCGCGGCCTGAAAAATAGCCGGAGGTTTTTCTTGGAGCAAACGGGTGGTGTTACTGATGGTCTTGGCCAAGTCGTCATCTTCCTCCGCGTTCACACCGCCGGGGAAGAGCTGATAGGCAAAACTTTCCACATAATACCCCTCATCGAAGCGCCTTTGCAGAGCAGGATCGGTCTCCTTGGGCTTAAGTTCCGGCCGAAATTTGTACAGCCAAAGGGCTTTAGGGCATTGAAGGAATTTGAGGTAGCTGGATTTGGTTAGGTTCATGGTCTTAGCGGTCAAGCATACTTCCTGGCGATCTCTTTAGCTTCACGGCTGAGCTGGGTCTTTAATTCCTTAGGCTCCAAAACCGTAACCGCCGAACCAAAGCTCAAGATCCAGTTCATGATCTCAAGCAGGCCGTCAACCTCCAGGCGCATGCGCAAGGCCCCGTTCTTTTGCGGTTCCAGCTTTTGGGTAGGATGCCAGCAGGTTTCCAGGATCAGCGGAGCGGTTTGGCGGTTAAATTCCAATAAGACCTTGGCTTTTTCGCCTTTGATCACGCCCCAGGACTGGCCGAAGATCTCTTCCTGGCTAAAGTCGCGCGGGACAAATTTCTCCTTGAGCAGTTTTATACTTTTGATCCTTTGCAGGACGAACAGCCGGTAATCCTTGCGCTCGCGGCAGTAGCCCGCCAAATACCATTTGCCGTTAAATCGCAGATGATAGGGCTCTACAATACGCTCGGAAGATTCGTTCTTCCAAAGCGCATGATACTGGATCTGCACCAGCCGTTTTTCCCGTATCGCTTTGAGGATAGTTTCCATACTGCTAGCCACGTTCTTGGTCAGGACCGCCTGATGCGCCGAGCCAAAAGAAAAGATCTCCGACGGATCAACTTCCAGTTGATCTCGAAAAAGCAGTTTTAGTTTTTGGATGCTGGGTTCGATCTTTTGATAGAGGTAATTGCTATCTACTGACGCCAGCGCCTGCTCGGTCAAAAGCATGGCGAACAGGTCGCCTTCAGTAATTTTCAGCGGAGGCAGGGAGAATTTGCCTTTCTCCTGGTAGTAATAGCCTTTATGCTCAT
>JBAZXJ010000041.1:0-9734 GCA_041659865.1 Candidatus Margulisiibacteriota bacterium
TTGCCGCCAACGTTACTTGAAACACGGATTACACAGATTAACCCGCCGCCACAACAACCTAATACAAAAGAGATGCAATGGTGTGCCGCCGGATCCGTGTAATCATCTTAAATCCGTGAAATCCGTGTTTCATAATGCGTCCCGAAAATACCGATTGCCATACCTATGTATATATAAGTACAATTACCCCAGAAAATATATTAACTGGAGGATTTAGTGAAAAGATCATTATTAGGCATCCTGCTCCTGGCAATTCTATCGGTTACTACGTTTGCTGTCCCAAATCAGCTAACCTACTCCGGCAGGTTATTGCAGAATGGCGCGCTGGTGAATTCGACGCTAGCGATGACTTTCAAGCTATGGACAGATCTCACTGCCGGTTCTTTACTTTGGGCCACGAGCAATATAACAGTGCCTGTTAATCAGGGGATCTATAGCGTGGTGCTGGATCAGGTTTCGCCAAATGTGTTTGTAACAGATAATGCTTATCTGGAAGTGATCATCGATCCCCAGGGTTCCCCTGAAACACTTGTTCCCCGGACCAAGATAAACAGTGTCGGCTATGCCTTACAGGCCGGCGGTTTAACTACGAGCGGCGGAGGCAGTGCTGCTTTTGTAAGCGCGAACGGCAACGTCGGGATCGGGACGACGAATCCATATACAAAAGTACAGATACAAACCGCTGGTACGAACGGAGTTCAAGATGCGTTAGCCTTGAACAATCCCAGCGCTTATGGAGCGGGAAGCGGAACTGCCGCCTCGGCTTTGCTTTTTACTCGTACCCGAAGCTTTGACGGAACCCATAGCAAAATGGCCCAAATAATTGGAGGTAATGAAAACGAACAGACCTCGGCCCTGGGTTATTTAGCCTTTGGCACGACAGATGGGGCCTTGGTAATGCAAGAGAGGCTGAGAATAAACGGCAGTGGCAGCGTTGGTATCGGGGCAACCGCGCCGACTGCCAAATTACAAGTCTGGAACTCAACCAGCAATGCGTTACTAGTTGAAACGCGCCCGACAGAAGGCGCGACTGTTGTCCAGGCGCTGTTCGTTAGTCCTACAGGTAACGTCGGTATCGGCACCTCGGTTCCTGTAACAAACTTAGATATATACTCTGCAAGTGGAAGTGCCCTTAAGATTGGTACTCCTGTCGGACCCGCTGGATCGATCAGGCAAACATTAGTTGCCCTTGAAAGCAGCCTAGGAAGCTATACAACAAGTATCGTTGATTCAAATAAAATATTGTTCAGAGGAGCTGGCTATTCAGGAGCCCCCCAGGATACGGGTGCGATCGTGGCTCAGAGTCAACAAGGCCTGAGCGGCCTCAATGCGCGTGGTTTCCTGAAATTCCAGGTGAATAATGATAGTACAGGTCTTTCAGATGCAATGACGATAGCTTTTAGCGGCAACGTCGGTATCGGTACGACGGCGCCCGGAGCAAAGCTAACGGTGGCTGGGACAACTGCGGGCAATGGGGCCGCTATGGAGATCAACAATCATATAACGCGCTCCGGTAGCCATACCGCGACGGGTAGCAATATCAGGGTGATCCGTTTGCCTGGTGCCGTAGGAACTTTTCGGGTCATAGCGCGTCATCCTGGAGGGTCGCTATATACTACTCAAGAATACAGGGTCATAAACGGCGGCTGGATCTATTCGGATGCATCTACTTGGGAGTTCACCCTTACTGCTTCTAAGACCAGGGGTGGCGGGGTGACCGGCTTTGCGGCAAGTACTGCAGAAGGTGGTTTTGGTGCGATGGATATCAACATAACCGCCCCAAGCGGCACGCTAATATATTGGTCTTATGACGGTTTGGTGGAATCTTTACCAAAATCCGAAGAATAAGTTTTTATCATAAATTGTAGCCGCAATGATCGAAAGGGTACGCGCAAGCGTGCCCTTTCTTTTCTATCATTTTATAAAAATAATGATTGCCAAAGATGTGGGAATTGGAGATAATTATGAAAGTAGTCAGTAGCCAGCATTCAGTATTCAGTAGAAATGATGTGCTTCGCTTCTACTGGCTACTGACTACTATTTAATAGGAGGTCCACATGTTCAAGAAAACGCTTTTAGGCATTTCGTTGCTAACGTTAATGACGGTGTCGTTATTGGCCGTGCCTAACCAATTAACCTACTCCGGCAGGTTGTTGCAGAACGGTGCGCTGGTCAATGCAAGCTTACCCATGATCTTCTCTATCTATACCGATCCAACAGCGGGGAATCTGCTTTGGACGCAATCTCTGCCCAGCGTGGAAGTTAACCAGGGCATTTACAGCGTTATTCTGGGCAATGGCAATCCGATCAGCCCGAACGTATTCGTAACCGATAATGCTTATCTGCAGGTTGAAGTGAATGGCGAAGTATTATCTCCCCGGACCAGGATCAACAGCGTCGGTTACGCACTGCAGGCCGGAGGCTTAAGCAATGGCGGGATACAGGCAGTGGCAGTATCAACGAACGGTTATGTCGGCATAGGCACGACCAATCCCCAGTCACATTTATCTATTGGCGGTGCGAACACAGTTATCATAAGCCCGGATACTATTGATGGCGCGGATGTTAAGAGGTTAGTGCTGGGTGGTGCGCCAGGAGATGCAACCGCTAGAGGTGCGCAGCTCGAACTGTTCGGCAACGAATATAATGGAGGATCAGTAGCCTTGTATGCGGGCAATGCTAGTGGAAATATAAGCTTTAGGACAGGTCCAAGTTCTACAGAAACTATGAAAATTACCAGTCAAAATCTTATTGGCATAGGCACGAGCAATCCTGCCGGGCGGCTTCATGTCGTTGGCCAGATATCGGACCTGCTTGTAACCTACTCTGGGAAAAGTGGAGCTAACCAAAACGTAATACAGGCCTGGCAGCGGCAGGAGGGAATAACCGACTTCACCACAGGCCTGGATGTGAACAATTATTTTGTCATAGCTCCAGGGAACTATATACATAGCACAACAGGTTTATTCATTAATTCAGCTGGCAACGTCGGTATTGGCACGCCGACCCCTTCGGCTAGGCTGGAACTTGCCGATCGAGGCCAGGTTGCTTCTCCGTACGGAATTTTAAAGATCAGCCAGGACGATAACACGGTCTACGGGCTGATGATCAACAACCTTACGTATTCGACAACTGCCAACTATGGTCTGGGTCTGTTCGTTTGGAACGACGGCACGGCGATCATCAGAGGTGGAGGGGCCAATGTCCAGGGAAAACACATTATTTTAAATGATGTTACCGGTAATGTCGGTATAGGGACGACCGCTCCACAAGAACTTTTGAATATCGCTTCGGCTATCTCCGGACAAGCAAATATCCGGATTCAAAAGAACAGGAATAGCAATTCAGATAACGGTGGAAATATATATTTCGACTATCATGCCAACGACTATGGGGCGATAGCTCATGAATCTGTAGTTGGTGCAATAAGATTTAGGTCCAAGCAAGGTAACCAAACTGATAGTGATGCCGCGCTGAGACTGAGCGCGTTCATTGAAGCAAGAGGCAATCCTCATACGGGAGATGGTGCCGCTACCCCCACCGATCTGGTTTTTGGAACTTCGCCGGAAACAAATTACGTTTATGCCCAGGAACGAATGCGAATCGATAAGGATGGCAACGTCGGCATCGGTACCACGAACCCTGGGGCGAAACTGGAGGTCGAGGGCACAGCGTTCAATAATGCGATAGCAATCTTTGGCCCAAATCAATTATATTATGCTGCTGATACAAGACCGGGCGGGGTAAACACTCCTCGTCCAGTATTGGATCTGTTTGCAGGAGGGACCGGTTCCTATTCTTATGCGCAGACCTGGCGCCTAAAAATGGGTAAAGATGGAGGTGCTGTCAGCGGAGCAGCGGATAAAAATACAAATCAAATGATCTTGTCCACGTTCACAGGATCAGATAGCAATGCAACGGAAAGCGATATCCTGACCTTAAAAGGCAACGGCAACGTCGGCATCGGGACGACGAATCCCGGGGAAAAGCTTGAGGTCAATGGTCATGCTATCGCTACCCCTGTTGTTGGCAAGTGGTACCAGTCTACAGTTCGGGCAGGAGTAGGAAATTTTGTTTGGGACAACGAGTTGTTCAACACTAACCCCGCATACATGGTTAGAGCGGATACCAATCAATCCATACAGATCCTTAAAGCAGGATATTATGCTGTGAATGCCAAGGTAATTCAGAGCGGAGTTACTCAAGGTTCTAGAGGGACCATCATGTTCGCCAAAAATGGCACCGTTTTTGAGCAAAGTTTAGGCAGTGGTTCGCCAGATGGTTATATTAAACACTCCATGCCAGTGATCAATTATTTTGCAGCTAATGACAAGTTGACCATCAGTAACACCGATTGGTCCAGATATGGGGATTCTGGTACCTGGACGGTATTGGAAATTCATAGGTTGAATTGAAGCAGAAATTACGTCTGCCGGTAGCCGCGCGCTTTAGCCCGGGTTGGGAAAATGCGTATCACGGAAGGATAAGCGGTAGACAGTAGACCGCAGACAGTAGGTCAGGGGTAGGGGTGTTGGCCCTGTATACTGTCTACTATTCCCGCGTTCTTGTCATTCCCGCCCCCTTTGCACTAAGATACCTTCATGGAAAACAACGCCCACGAAAGTGAAATTAAAGCCGAACTATTAGGCAGCTTTGGCAGTGACCGCGATATCGCCAACGCCGCCTGGACCTCAAGTCTCGAACAACAAAAGAAAGACCAGCGCAGCGACGAAGAAGTAGCCAAGGTGGTCCGCTATCTGATCAGCAACCGCCATAGTTCGCCGATCGAACAGGTCGCTTACCGTTTCTATATCAAGATGCCGATCTTCGTCTCCCGCCAGTTCATGCGCCATCGTTTACAATCTCCAAATGAGATGAGCGGCCGCTACCGGACCATGCTCGACGACTTTTTATCCATCCCGTCGGACGTGGAACAGATCGCCGCCAAGACCAGCGACAAGAACCTGTCGGCGGATTGGGAAAAGATGCATAAAGAGGAATACCTTTTCTATCAGCAGCGCCTGGACCACTATAAACAGGCCGAAGCCGACGGCAAAATAACCAATGACGAATACAAGAGGGTGCGGGAGATCATGCGTGGGGTCCTGGGTACGTCCTTTTTTACCCAGGTAACGACCGTCTTTAACCTGCGCAGTCTGGCCAATTTCTTTAAATTACGCTTGGACCCCCATGCCCAGCCGGAAATAAGGGAATTAGCCCGCCAAATGTTGGAGTGCGTGGAAAAAGACGGCAGCTGCCCGGTGGCGATCCAGTGTTTGAAAGAGAACAATTGGGAGATCTAGGCTAGTTCACCAGTCCTTGGACGCATTCTGAAACACGGATTTCACGGATTTAAGATGATTACACGGATTGTCTACCCTAGCACCAAGTCAATTTTGTATTTAGGTAGGAGGTAGTGGCGATTACTGCCAAATTCTGACTACTGACTACTGTCTACTGTTTACAGGCTTCCCGGCATTATTGACAAAAATTTCCGCAAGGGATTACTATAAAGGCCGAATTCTGCCCAAAAATAAGAAGTAATAATCCGCGAGAGGGGGTGAAGGTATGAAGAAGATCGCATTAGCATTATCCGCTATTATCGTTATCAGCATGATGTTTATCCTCGTCACAGGTTGCGCAGCTCCTAAGAAAGCAGAAACAACTGAAGCTCAGGTAGAACAAACAGAAATGACGACAGAACAAGTCGCAACTCCAGCAGCAGCCGAGGTGGTAGCCACAGCAGCAGTTGAAGCTGAGAAAAAAGCGAAGTAAGTTATATTGACCGTAATGGTAAATATAAATAGTTAATTGGCTGTTAAGGGATATCCCCTAACAGCCAATTGTTTTTAAAACATATGTTCAAAAAACTGCCCCTTTCCATACTGATCTCCATAACCACGCTGGGGCTGTGCTTTGGCGCAAATGCACTGGTGCCCGCTGGATCTGTCGAGCAGGAGCAAACCACGATATATCTGGAAGAGCCTGAAGAGGATAGTTCTTTCGATTATTACGAGGCAAGCCCAATTCACCGCTTTATTAATTATGATATTTATGATATTGAATTAGACGTGACCGGAAATGAGCTCCAAGACGGAGAAGTGACCCTGAACAAAACTATTTAACGGGGGCGATATGGACAACGTCCTGGCTTTTATCCTGGGTGGTGGGATCGGAAGCCGTTTATACCCTCTGACAAAATTTCGCTCCAAACCTGCGGTCCCGCTTGGCGGGAAATATCGCCTGGTCGATATCCCGGTGAGCAATTGTATCAATTCGAATATCCTCAAGATCTACGTGGTGACCCAGTTCAATTCTGAGTCCCTGAACCGCAGTGTTTTTCAAACCTATAAGTTCGATATTTTTTCCCGGGGCTATATTCGGGTCCTGACCGCGGAACAATCGCTGGACCGGGAAGGCTGGTTCCAGGGGACGGCCGATGCCGTGCGCAAGAACGTTAGGCATATTACCGACCGGGACCTTGATTATGTTCTGATCCTCTCCGGCGACCAGTTATATCGAATGGATTATAAGAAACTGGTCAAGGAACATATAGCTTCCGGAGCGGATGCGACCTTGGCCCTGACCTTGACCCCGGCCAGAAAAGCTCCGGAACTTGGGCTGGCCAGGATCAATGAAAATAAAGAAATTATCTCCTTTGTCGAGAAACCCAAAGACCCGAACGTAATAAAGGACTTCTGTATACCGCCGGAAGTTAAGGCAGAAAAAGATCGCAATGGTAATGGCGACTACGTCCTGGCCAATATGGGTATCTATGTTTTTTCCAAAAAGTATTTACGCGAGCTGATGGAGTCGACGACTGAACAGGATTTCGGCAAGGGGATATTTCCTTCGCTTCTTGGGCAAAAGAAACTTATGGGCTATATCCATGAAGGGTATTGGGAAGATATCGGCACGATCAAGGCCTTCTATGAAGCTAATCTGGATCTGGCTTCACCTTTACCCAAGTTCAATCTGTACGATATGGATTATCCGATCTATGCCCAGCCTTTGTTCCTGCCTCCCTCAAAGTTAGAGGCCTGCAATATCAAGAATTCCCTGATCTCCGACGGCTGCCTGATCAACAGGGCGTATATCAACCATTCGATCATCGGCATCAGGTCAATGATCAGCAAAGATACACATATTGAGAATTCGATAATCATGGGCGCAGATTCCTATGAGCCCGAAAAAAGAGGGCGCCCCAACGAAGTTCCGCTGGGCATCGGCAGGAACTGC
The DNA here is from genome assembly GCA_041659865.1 of Candidatus Margulisiibacteriota bacterium. GTDB lineage: Bacteria > Margulisbacteria > JBAZXJ01 > JBAZXJ01 > JBAZXJ01 > JBAZXJ01. The sequence continues at coordinate 7,240 of JBAZXJ010000041.1, forward strand.
CTGATCCGCAAGGCGATCATCGACAAGCATGTCTATATCGGCGATAACGTGAAGATCATCAACCCGCAGAACCATTATAATTTTACCGGACCGAATTATGAGATCAAGGACGGGATAATAGTAGTAGAAAAAGAAGCGGTCATCCCGGACGGAACGATAATATGATCCCTCGTAGGGGCGAATAATTATTCGCCCCTACGATCACCCCGCCGTCATCTCGACAAAATATCCCATAATTCTATCCATTAAAAGATTATTTGCCTTAACATTATCGATCTTGGCCAGGATCTGTTCCTTGCTCTGCACATATGGTCCGCCGGTCTTATCATCCCAGGCATTGGCGAACATGTCCTGAATATAACTTGCGGTGATCTCCAGATGAAATTGCAAGCCGATAACTTTCTCGTGATAAATAAATCCCTGGTTAGGGCATGCTTTGCTGGAGGCGAAAGGGATACTGCCCGCAGGAGCGCTGAAAGTATCCCCATGCCAATGAAAAGCAGTGAACTCTGCTGGCAAGACCGGCCAGGTTGAACTCACCGGGAACCAGCCTATCTCCGTAAAAGCGTTTTTGGTGACACTACCGCCTAGGACATCTGCTAACAACTGACTGCCCAGGCAGATGCCAAGAACGCACTTGTTCACGGAGATCACCTTGCGAATAAAATGTTTTTCAGCTTTGAGCCAGGGGTATTTATACTCTTCATGAATATTCATCGGCCCGCCCAAAATGAGCAAGAGATCAAAACTGTCTAGTGGAGGCAGGGGTTCCCCAAGGTAAAGTTTACTGCCTGTTATCGTGCAAAAATGTTTTGCGGCGTAGTCCGCGATGTACGAAGGGCCTTCAAAGGATTCGTGCTGGAGGTAATGGATCCGCATCAGGCGAAGCCGCGCATGGAGATCTTCAGGTAATCATAGGCGCTCATTTGGTGGGTCAGGGCCAGATAGAGCAGACCGCCAAAGATAACGATGCTTAGCAGGGTCAGCAGGACCCGCGCGGAGGGGGTATTACCCAGGAGCATGGCACAGCCCCAATAGATGAAGATAAGCGGCCAGAAGTGCAAAAGAAAGACCCAGTCCACCGCGACCACGTCTAAATTGTTACCCAGTAACAAGAGGCCAAAGCAGAGCAGGAATAAGCCCCAAAATACGTTCTTTGCTTTCATGGTCTTTTCGCTACCAGTCCGATGCCGATCACGATCAGGATCAGTGGCCAGAGCCGGCCAAGATCAAAGATCGGCAAGAAGTTGCCCAGCAGGAACAAACTGCCGATGGCTAACAAGATAAAACCGCCAAGCATATTGCTTCTGGTATCGTTGTTCTCGATCTTTTTTGCCTCTGTTCTTACTACTTCTGCTAAAGCCTCGGCTTTTTCCTCGATCTCTTTTTTCAGGTCTGTGGCTGGCTGTCCTTCGGCGCCAGGCGCTTCCGGGACGATGATCCAGAGGATCAGATAGGCAAAGAACCCGGCTACGGTAAAAGCGGAAAAGGCGAACAACAGGCGCACGATCACCGGATCGATGTTAAAGTATTCAGCCAGGCCGCCGGCTACTCCGGCCAGCATCCGGTCTTTTTTTGAACGATATAATCTTTTATCCATTGGCTCTCCCCTGTAAATGTTTATTTCAGTCCCAATTTCACGAAATGCGTTCTGACTCCGGGCAGGATCGCCAGCAGTTTGGTCATCTGCTGTTGCATCTTCAGTTCGCCGGCCAGTTCCAGGATGATCAAGCCGTGTTCCGAACATTTATCCATCACCCCGTCATGGATGCCCAGGCGGGTCTTGATTATACAGCCCCATTCGGTCAGGATCTTTTGCACCTTGACCGCCGAGGCCTTGCGCTTGTCGACGGTGATAACGAGGATGTTCTTGTTCATGTCATACTCCTTTTTTATAGTAGTCAGTAGCCAGTAGTCAGTAGAATGATGTGTGAAAATCGCAGGCGGTCTACTGAATACTGGCTACTGGCTACTGACTACTTCTTAAATTACATCATTTATTTGCTGTAGCCGTCAATACATCGCCTTAGTGCAAGCTACTTGCATTAGCGTGCGGAAAGTGCTAAGCTGGCCTGGTCATGAGGATCGAAGAGGAGATATTTTACGATTACCTGCAAAAGAACGACCTGCGTTGTTCCGCAGAGAGAAAGTATATCCTGAAGATATTCCTGGACAGCGAAGAACATTTGACGATCGGCGATGTCTATCAAAAGACCAGAGCGCGTTTTCCGAAAATAAACGAATCGACCATCTACCGCAATCTGCTGACCTTGGCCGAGATGGGCTTGGCCGCCCAATGGCGGGGTCCGGACAAGAAGACCTATTTCGAACACAAGTATCGGCATGGTCATCATGATCATATGATCTGCGATCAGTGCGGCAAGATCTATGAATTCGTTGACCCGGAGATCGAGAACAGGCAAGAAAAGTCGGCCCATAAGCATAAATTCCAGATCAGGGACCATAAGCTCGTGATCTATGGGCTTTGCCGCAAA
>JBAZXJ010000042.1:0-9722 GCA_041659865.1 Candidatus Margulisiibacteriota bacterium
ACGATCTTGGTCTGGTTCTCGACCAGAAGTTTGATACCTTCAGCAGATTTAATAATGATAGGATGGGAATAGCCCAGCGCAAATTCCAGATCCTTGCCTTTTTGGGTGGCTCTGTAGCCGACACCGATAATGGTCAGGACTTTCTTATATTCCTCGGCCACGCCTTTTACCATATTAGCGATCTTCATCCGCAGCAATCCATGCAGCGACTTTACCGCTTTGGCTTCGCTCTGGCGCAGAACTTCAAGCACGCCGTCCTTAACTTTGATCTCGATCAAAGCAGGGATCAATTCTTTCAAAGTTCCTTTAGGACCTTTGACCGTAATGAATTCCTGATCGAGCTTGACCTCGACATTTTTCGGAATTTGAATGATACTTTTTCCAACTCTAGACATGACTTTTCCTCTTTATTATTACCAGACTTCGCACAATACTTCGCCGCCTACGCCGACAGTTCTAGCTGCTTTGCCGGTCATCATCCCACGGGAGGTTGAGATTATTGATATCCCGTATCCGCTTAAAACCCTTGGGATCTCGCTCTTGGGCAGATAGATCCTTCGCCCTGGCTTACTGACCCTTTTCAGGTTCGTGATCACATGTTCCTGATTCGGTCCATACTTAAGCTCTATCCTCAGGATCTTTTTTGGGCCACGGGCCAGTACGGAATATTTTTTAATATATCCTTCATCCTTTAAGATACGCGCGATCTCGGTCTTGATCTTGGAGGCAGTGATATCCACATTCTCCTGATCGACCCTGATGGCATTCCTGATCCTCGTTAACATATCTCCAATTGTATCTGTAACTGCTGACATCCAGAACTTCCTCCCTTTACCAGCTAGACTTTACGACGCCCGGCAACATGCCCTCATGCGCCAGTTTGCGAAAACATAATCTGCAAATACCAAATTTCCTAATATAAGCACGCGGACGTCCGCATAATGAACAACGATTCTTCTGCCTGGCAGAAAACTTTGCTACTCTTTTCGATCTTATGATTTGCGACAGCTTTGCCAATTTCCGCTCCTTTGTTTAATTCCTGAATGGGACGCCCATCAGCGTTAATAATTCCTTGGCCTCCGCATCCGTTTTAGCCGTGGTCACCACGGTCACATCCATACCTCTGATCTTGTCTATTCTTTCAAAAACCACTTCAGGAAAAATGATCTGTTCCTTAACTCCCAGCGTATAATTACCATTGCCATCCAGTTTAGCGGGCACACCCCTAAAGTCTCTGACCTTGGGCAAACAAATATTAATGAACTTGTTCAGAAAGCCGTACATCATTTTTCCGCGCAAAGTTACTTTTACTCCGATAGGTTGTTTTTCTCTCAACTTAAAGGTAGCGATAGATTTCTTCGAACGACGAATGGTCGGTTTCTGACCAGTGATACGGGTAAATTCATCAATAGAATTTTCCAGCGCCTTGATATTCTCGATCGCTTCACCAACCCCGCGGTTTAGGACCACTTTGGTCACCTTGGGCACTTGATGCACGTTCTTGTAACCAAATTTGCTGACCATTTTCGGCACAATCTCTTTTAGATATTTCTCTTTCAGGTCAATAGTTGTCATTGTTTATTCCTTATCTAGAACTTCGCCGCATTTTTTACAGACGCGGACTTTTTTCTTGTTGGCTTCCTGCTTGGCACCTATCCTGGTAGGTTTGGTGCAGATCGGGCAAATGATCATGACCTTGGCAGAACTTATCATGGAAGGTTTTTCCACTATACCGCCCCGAAACTTCTGGGTCGGCTTGGTATGACGTTTAACCATCATAACGTTCTCTACAATAAGCTTCTCAGCGCTGACATTTACAGCCAGTACTTTACCTTGCTTGCCCTTATCCTTGCCGCTTAGCACTATAACTTGATCGCCTTTTTTAATTTTCACAGCTTGCTACCTCTCTTATTGACACTACACAACTTCTACGGCCAGCGAAATTATCTTCATGAACTGCTTATCGCGCAACTCCCTGGCCACAGGGCCGAATACCCTGGTCCCGCGGGGATTGCCCTGAGGATTGATCAGGACGACCGCGTTGTCATCAAAACGGACATATGATCCATCCGCCCTGCGCAGTTTCTTCTTTACTCTGACGATAACGGCCTTAACTACCTCGCCTTTTTTCACCTGCATATTGGGCTGGGCATGCTTTACAGAGGCAACAATGATGTCCCCTACAGAAGCATAACGCCTGCTGGTACCGCCAAGAACTTTTATACAAAGAACTTCCTTGGCTCCTGAATTATCTGCTACTCTTAATCTGCTTTCCTTCTGGATCATTTTTTTCCCCTAAGCTTTATTAGCTGTACTTAAGATAGAGTATAAACGCCATCTTTTCTCTTTGCTCATCGGCCGGCATTCAACTACTTTCACTTTATCACCAAGCTTGGCCTCGTTCTTTTCATCGTGAGCCTTGACCTTCTTGGTCTTGTTAATTACCTTGCCATAAACAGGGTGTAACACTCTGTTCTTGATGGTAACACAGATAGTTTTATCCATCTTGTCGCTGGTTACATAGCCTACTAATTCTTTTATTTGTTTTTCCGGCACTTAATTACGCCTCCTGTTAGTTGGACTTCCCTGTTTTCTTTAGTTCACTTTGCACTGCACCGCGCAATTTTTCCCTGACCACAGTGTTCATCCTGGCGATCAAGGACTTTTTCTGTCTGATCTCCTGATTGTTCTTCAATTGCTGGTTGGCGGCCTGGAACCTAAGCTTGAACAAGTCCCTTTTAATTTCCGCGATCTTACCGTTTATCTCGACGGTACCGAGTGCCCTGATATCCTTAATATCCATAGTACTTCTATCCTTTATTTTCTTTTCAGCACGAACTTGGTCATGATCGGCAGCTTATGGGAAGCAAGTCTCATGGCTTCCCTGGCTATTTTTTCTGAAACGCCGGTCATTTCAAATAAGACATGGCCTACCTTAACAACTGCTGCATAGTGGGAAAGCTCGCCCTTACCCTTACCCATCCTGGTCTCAGCTGGCCTAGCGGTCACTGGTTTATCAGGGAATATCTTGATCCAGATCTTTCCGCCTCTTTTAACGAAATGGGTCATAGCCCTTCTGGCTGCTTCGATCTGACGTGAAGTTATCCAGTCACATTCCAGCGCTTGCAGGCCATATTCGCCCATTGCCACAGTATTGCCTCTGCCGGCAACACCGCGTCGCTTCCCTCTCATCTGTTTACGATACTTAGTCTTACTAGGTTGTAGCATCTTCCGGCACCTCTGGTCCTAACTGAAATTTTTCCATACCTTCGACGAACTCACTGCGATTAAAAACATCACCTTTATAGACCCAAACCTTAACCCCGATCTTGCCAAAATTCGTATTTGCTTCGGCTTTAACGAAGTCGATATCACTTCTGATGGTATGTAAAGGAACTCTGCCTTCCCGATACCATTCACAGCGCGCAATTTCCGCACCGGCCAAGCGGCCTGCACAGCGGACCTTAACGCCCTTGGCTCCTGCTTTTAAGCAACGATTAACCGCCTGTTTCATGATCTGGCGGAAAGGCATTCTCTTTTCCAGCTGAGTAGTTATGGTCTCGGCTAGTACTGCCGCGCTCATATCCGGCTTGGTCTGTTCATGAACGTTCAGCTGGACAGTTTTACTAACCAATCTTTCCAGCCCGGCCCTTAAGGCATCGGCATCGCTGCCGCCTTTACCGATGATCATACCTGGCCGTGCGGTATATATATCCACTTCAACCTGGGAGGCTCTCCTCCGGATCTTGATCGAGGTAATCCCTACTCTTTTAAGCTTGGCGTTAATGAACTTGCGGATATTAAAATCTTCCAGAACAAGAGCCGCATAGCCCTTATCGGCAAACCAGTTACTATCCCAGTATCTTATGACCCCTAACCTTAAACCCCTTGGGTCGATCTTTTGGCCCATTACTTGCTCCTCTCCTTGACCCAAACCTTAATGTGGCTGGTTCTTTTTGTGATCTCGTTGATGCGTCCCCTGGCTCTGGCAGCAAATCTTTTTGAGACCGGGCCAACTCCAACCACTGCCTTGGAAACCTCAAGGGCGCTTTTGGACAACTTATTATTATGCTCAGCGTTAGCTATTGCCGAAGCTAAGACCTTATTTACTACGCCGGCTGCGCTCTGCGGCAGAAACTTCAGGATAGCCAAGGCTTCTTGAGCGGACTTACCCCTGATCAGGTTCAATACCCTTCTCACCTTCTGCGGTGATATTCTAACGTATTTAGCTTCTGCATTAACTTCCATTTTTGCTCTTCCCCTTAACCTATGACTTTGCCGGTGCGGACGACGTTGCTTTTTTTTCGCCTTTGGAATGGCTTCTAAATACACGTGTGTGCGCGAATTCTCCAAGTTTATGACCGATCATATTCTCTGAGATATATACAGGAATATGTTTAAGACCGTTATGCACAGCGAAAGTATGACCGATCATCTCAGGCATGATCGTAGAACGTCTAGACCAGGTCTTAATTATCTTTTTTTCTCCGCTATCGTTCATCTTGCGAACTTTATCCTGCAAGTGATCGTCGACGAAAGGACCTTTTTTTATCGATCTGGACATAGTTGCTTTCTCCTATTTTTTCTTTCTTGAAATGATATATTTACCACTTAACTTTTTGCGTTTTCTGGTCTTATAACCCAAAGTAGGCTTGCCCCAGGGACTTACTGGCCCCGGACGGCCGATCGGAGATTTACCTTCGCCACCGCCATGAGGATGGTCGACAGGATTCATGACCGAGCCTCGGACTTCAGGTTTGCAGCCCATTTTCCTTGCTCGGCCAGCTTTGCCCAGAGATACGTTCCAGTGATCCATATTACTAAGCTGACCGACCGTAGCACGGCAATCAAGCAGGATCATACGTTGTTCACCGGAAGACAGCTTGATCACGGCGTAACCATTTTCATTCTTGGCCATTAATTGCGCAACGGTACCAGCCGCACGGATCAACTTGCCTCCGGCCCTGGCATTGAGTTCAATATTATGGACCATCGTACCAACAGGCATATCCCTTAAAGCCAGGCAATTACCAGGCTTGATATCAATATCCTTGCCTGACTCAATAGTATCGTTAACTTTTAGACCCAAAGGCGCAAGGATGTAACGCTTGGCTCCATCTTTATAGAACAACAATGCAATACGCGATGAGCGGTTAGGATCGTATTCGATAGACACTACCCTTGCCGGGATGCCATCCTTATCACGTAAGAAATCCACCAGGCGATATTGTCTCTTAACTCCGCCGCCTTTATGGCGAACCGTACGTAAGCCTTGATTGTTGATACCATCGATCTTCAGCTTCTTGGTAAGCAGGCTTTTCTCCGGTTTGGAGGTGGTTATCTCAGAGAAGTCCAGTACGGAGCCCCCTCTGGTCCCAGCGGTCATTGGTCGATATTTTTTAATTGCCATTGTTCTTAACCTCGCCCAGATCGATTTTTCCTTCTTTTAATTTAACGATAGCTTTCTTCCAGTCCTTGTTAAAACCAGTGATCCTGCCCTGGCGGCGTTTATGGCCGCGCACAGAGACCGTATTTATCGTTTCAACTTTGACGTTAAAGATCTTCTCAATGGCCTTACGGATCTCAACCTTATTGGCGTTAGGACTTACTTCGAAAAAGTACTTGTTCTCAGGAAGAAAGCGCGAGCTTTTTTCTGTGATCAACGGTTTAATAATAATATCATGTATGTCTTTCATCTTATTTCCTCAATTCACTTTTGATGACCGGCTGGCAGAATTTTTCCACATTACTAAGGGCCGATTGAAATATGCCGATATTCTTATATTTCAGTACATCATAAACATTAAGACCATAGACCGAGGTCAGTTTAACCGTCTGAAGATTATTGACCGACTTGGCCAGGATCTCATTTTTCTTGTCGGTAACCAATAGAACATTCTCCATCTTCAATTTTTTCAGCATACCGGCAACTTCTTTGGTCGAGGGCTTTTTTAGTTCAAAATCTTCCAGAATAAAGATATCAGGCAATTTCATGCTTAATGCTGATTTCAGCGATTCTTTTTTCTCTCTTTTCGACGTATCTTTGGCATAACTTCTTGGCTTGGGAGGAAAATGAACACCACCGCCGTTCCACAACGGAGACTTCTTCGTTCCCGCACGAGCCTTACCTGTACCCTTTTGTTTCCAAGGCTTGGCAGTACTGCCGCTAACCTCTGCTCTGGTCAGAGCGGAAGCGGTTCCCCTTCTTTTCTTGGCCAAATATGCGGTCACAGCCAGCCCGAGCAGGTTTTCTCTGACCGGGACCTGGAAAACCTCAGGAGATCCTTCGGCCTGGCCTTTGGATTTTCCGTTCTTGTCAAATAAAGGCAGATTAACTTTCACTTTATTTACTCCTCTTTCTTATCTTCAACGATCTCAGCCGCTGCTTCTTCGATTATTTCCACAACTTCTACCTGGTCGTCTTTAACCTTGCTTTCTTTCTTGGCTTTAGGTTTAACTTCGACCAGCGGACCGGCCTTGATCTCGCCAGGCGCTTTAAGTTCAATGATGCTTCCGTCAGAACCAGGGACAGCACCGCGCACTAAAATATACATTTTTTCTTCGTCAACCCTAACTACTTCCAAATTCTTTACGGTTATTTGTTTGTTGCCCATCTGTCCGGCCATTTTTTTACCCTTGAATACGTGGCCTGGTTCGGTATGACCGCCAATCGAGCCAGGGATCCTATGACTTTTTGAACCATGACTCATAAGTCCTCGGCTGAAGTTCCAGCGCTTGATCGTACCCTGGAAACCTTTACCTATGGAAATACCCGTAGCAGCTACGATATCACCAGGAACGAACATATTGATCATTAAATAGTCGCCTTGCTTGTAGTCTTCGGCTTTGGCAACCTTAAATTCGCGCAGAACCTTGTAATTATTGGCTACTTTTTTAAAATGACCAGCAGTTGGTTTGTTGGTCCGGGATGCTTTGACCGCTCCGGTACCGATCTGCAAGGCGCTGTAGCCTTCTTTTTCCATGGTCTTTACCTGGACAATCTGACAAGGAGTAACGGCCAATACCGTAACCGGGATCATTAACCCTTCTTGCCCTTGAACCTGTGTCATACCGATCTTTTTTGTTAATATTTTTTTCATTTTATTTACCTATTGCTTTAATGTAGTTTTATTTCTATATCAACGCCCGCTGGCAGATCTAGTTGCATCAAAGCATCCACAGCGGTTTGGGGTGGATCGATTATGTCGATCAGACGCTTATGGGTTCTGATCTCAAAATGCTCTCCAGAAGTCTTGTTCACATGAGGCGAACGAAGAACAGTCCATCTCTTTTTCTGGGTCGGCAACGGTACCGGGCCTAAGACCTTAGCACCGGACCTTTGAGCACTGTTCACTATTTTCAGCGCGGACTGATCCAGCAACCTGTGATCATAAGCTTTTAACCTAATGCGAATTTTTTGATTGGACTTGATTTTGGTCATATTTATTTGTTTCGTCTACTCCAGGATCTCGGTCACAACGCCGGCGCCGACCGTACGTCCGCCTTCGCGGATAGCAAAACGCAATTCCTTCTCAATAGCGATATTATGGATCAGCTCAACGGTCATCACCGTATTATCGCCAGGCATGACCATTTCCACGCCTTTATCCAGTTCGATCTTGCCGGTAACATCCGTTGTTCTGATATAGAATTGCGGCTGGTAACCAGGGAAAAATGCGGTATGACGGCCGCCTTCTTCTTTCTTTAACACGTACACATTAGCCCTAAACTTCTTATGAGGGCTGATCGAGCCAGGCTTGGCCAGGACCATGCCTCTTTCCAGGTCCTTCTTTTCAATTCCTCTTAACAGCACGCCGACGTTGTCGCCTGCGCGGCCTTCGTCCAAGGTCTTTCTGAACATTTCCACACCGGTACATACCGCCTTCGTTCCTTTAGGGGCATGCAGTCCGATAACTTCTACTTCTTCGTTGACCTTAACGATACCTCTTTCGATCCTTCCGGTACCTACGGTCCCTCTGCCGGTTATCGTAAACACGTCTTCCACTGGCATCAAGAACGGCTTCGCCGTATCTCTTTCCGGCGTCGGGATATAAGCGTCTACTGCAGCCATCAGCTCCATGATGCACTTGTATTCTGGGGCATTAATATCCGTTGAGGCACTTTCCAGAGCCTTTAAGCCGCTCCCTTTGATGATCGGGATGTCTTTGCCGGGGAACTGGTACTTGTCTAACAATTCTCTGATCTCAATTTCCACTAATTCCAGCAATTCAGGATCGTCTACCATGTCTACCTTGTTCAAAAAGACCACGATATACGGTACGTTTACCTGGCGGGCCAGCAGAATATGTTCTCTCGTCTGGGGCATAGGGCCGTCGGCGGCACTTACTACCAGGATCGCTCCATCCATCTGCGCGGCTCCGGTGATCATGTTCTTGACGTAGTCAGCATGGCCGGGACAGTCTACATGGGCGTAATGACGGTTGTCCGTCTGGTATTCTACATGCGCGGTCGCAATGGTTATTCCTCTGGCTTTTTCTTCCGGCGCGCTGTCGATCTCGTCGAACTTCTTTACGACCGCAAACCCTTTCAGCGATAACACTTTGGTGATCGCCGCGGTCAGCGTCGTTTTGCCATGGTCCACATGACCGATAGTTCCTATATTTACATGTGGCTTATTCCTGTTAAACGTTTCTCTTGCCATCTTACTCCTCCTTGTTTTACTACTAATAGGTCCGGTACTCAGAAAATAGCTGGAGCTCCCGGACGGATTTGAACCGTCGACCCCTTCCTTACCATGGAAGTGCTCTACCAACTGAGCTACAGGAGCGGTCCAAGACATTGATAGTATCACAAGCTTTTTTGCTCGTCAACGCAGTTCCGTTAGCCAGTTAACCAGTTTTCCGGTTGCCAGTTATGGGTCTTGCTGGCTAACCGGATAACTGGCCAACTGGCTAACTAAACAGCATATTGCCTACTATATACAATAGAAAGTATAATAGTTTTAAATTAACTTGAAAGGACATAAATAATGTTTAATTTTCGTCGTCTGAAAGACAAGGTTCTGGGCAAATTCTCTCACGATCTGGGGATCGATCTGGGAACGGCCAATACTGTAGTTTTCGCCAGGGGAGAAGGCATTGTCCTCCGAGAACCTTCAGTAGTAGCTATAGACACCGACACCAAAAGAGTGCTGGCGGTAGGCTCTGATGCCAAGCAAATGTTAGGCAGAACCCCTGGCAATATCATCGCCGTTAGACCGCTACGCGACGGCGTTATCGCTGATTTTGATATTACCGAAATGATGATCCGTCATTTTATCCAAAAAGTACACCAGCGTACTGCCTTTATTCATCCCAGAATGGTCATCGGTATTCCTTCCGGTATCACCGGCGTGGAAAAACGTGCAGTGATCGACGCTGCGACCCAAGCAGGGGCCCGCGAAGTCCATCTGATCGAAGAACCTATGGCGGCCGCGATCGGCTGTGGGCTGAACGTGTCTGATGCTTCCGGAAGCATGGTCATTGACATCGGCGGCGGTACAACTGAAGTAGCAGTGGTCTCGCTGGGCGGGATTGTGGTCAATAAATCGATCAGGGTGGCCGGCGATGAAATGGATGACTCGATCATCGCCCATTGTCGCAAAAAGTACCACTTGCTGATCGGCGAAAGGACCGCGGAAGAGATCAAAATAGAGATCGGCTCTGCTTATCCTTTCCCTGAAGAAAGAACCTATGAGATCAGGGGCCGTGATCTGGTCACCG
>JBAZXJ010000043.1:0-9702 GCA_041659865.1 Candidatus Margulisiibacteriota bacterium
TGGCCCCGCCGGTCCGGATGATATAGGCGAACTTTTCCGGCAGGTTCAATTGCTTTCTGTTATCCATGCACATTGCAACGAGCAATTGGGCTGATTCATATTTCTTCAATGGCTGACCAAGATTATGGAAACGCAGCAGGTCGCCGATAGGCGTATCACGGTGCTGCACCGGGATGTCTGCTTCTTTCTGGATACTGAGCATTTTCATATTGAGCCCTCCTTATTTATCTATGACCAAACAATAAGTAGTAAGGAGTAAGGACCAAAATTTATCCTAAGATAGATTTTGGCGGAGAGGGTGGGAGTCGAACCCACGGTCCGTTTGACCGGACACCTGATTTCGAGTCAGGCACTATAGACCACTCTGACACCTCTCCATATTTTGGTCGATACCATTATAAAGAGATTACTGGATAAGAACAATGCGAGTATTTTGGGAGTAGAGTAATGACTAGCGCTCACAATTGCTCGCTATTTCTGCTGAAATTCGCTAAAATGCGTTCGAGCCGAGGCACAAAGTGCCCGCCACAAGATACAGAAGTGAGTTGCCTGGATTTCTTGAAACGATTATAGCTTTGAATTATTATTAGTATTGCTTGGGAATGGCAAAATAATATTGATCGAGGGGATTAATGTTTAATAAAATGAAAGCAATTGCAGACAAGATCTATCCTCTTGAAGAAATCGTTGAAGCACATAAATATGTTGAGGAAGGACATAAAAAGGGAGGAGCAGCGATCACGATATGTTAATGAATGAAAATTTTTACGAAAAGTATTCCTGGGTGATCTTCCTCGTTATCGGGATCATGGTCGTGGCCGGCGGACTTCCTCATGCCTTGGGTTTTAATACAGACCCAACCTTGTTCCAAACCATTAGCGGTAAAACAATAGACGGACTTAAGATCTCAGATCCAATGTTTTTCAACTTGTATCAATTCTATTTTAGCGGCGGGGGGTTGTCTGACTTGGGATTTGCTTTTTTCCTCATAGTCATTTCGCTGACCGCTTATAGACAGGGGCAAAAGTGGGCTTGGTATGCTTTTTGGGTTATTCCGGCTTACTTTCTTGCTTGGATCATCCTCAGCTTAACCCTTCCTCCTGGATCACGATCGTCATTGCTTCCTCCATTGATGACAATAATTGTTCTAAGTCTCGCAGGATTGCTCTTGCCTTTCAGAAAGTTCTTTCCAAACGAGGGACACGATGCAGCGGGCTGAAGGAGGGCCTTTGAGCAATGCCGCGCGCGTCGCGCCGATCTTGAACTCAAGCCTAACAAGGAGATGAAAATGAATAATATAATTGGATTCGGTGAAACCGTAGCAGGTTATAACATTCCTGTTCTAAACGAGCGGGAAATAAGAGCATCGGCAGGAATACTGTTCCTGGGCTTGTATACGTCTTTAATGCTGATCTTATTTAATGAGAATTTTCTGCTAATAAAGTATAGTATAACTTTATTTTTGGCAGATTTTATTATACGTGTTTTCGTTAACCCTAAATTTTCCCCATCGCTGATCATCGGACGCTTTATCGTTAGCAGACAAAATCCTGAATATGTTGGCGCGGCGCAAAAAAAGTTCGCCTGGGTAATAGGTTTAGTGCTGGCAACTATCATGTTCCTGCTGATGGTAGTGGTAAATTCTTATAGCCCTATTACCGGCATTATCTGTCTTGCTTGCCTTATCTTCTTGTTTTTTGAATCAGCTTTCGGGATCTGTTTAGGCTGCATGTTCTACCCTCTGTTCTTTAAAGAGAAAGCGCAATATTGCCCGGGTGAAGTTTGTGATGTAAAAGCAAAACACGATATTCAAAAAATATCTAAAGGCCAATTATTTATTTTGCTGGCATTTATTGCTTTCGTAATTCTTACCAGTTATTTCTTTAATGATAATTTCAGCAAAAAACCTTTTGACCTGCTGGGGATCGATAAGCTCGCGCAAATTAAATGATCCTATTGAGGCCGGAAAGCTAAGCGATGACAGAGCTTATTACCATTGAACTCCGCAGGGACAGCGTCTGTGCCGGGGATGATGTCGATGGCGACCATTTAACAACACTGGATATTTCCGCTGACGAAACGATCAATTCATTGACCCGGAAAATATTGGACATGAAATATTTGCCGACCATCTCTGGCGGCAAGGCGACTTGGGTCGTCAGGATGAACGATAAAAAAATAGCCGTGTTAGCTGAACAATGGAACGAACCCAAGTTCATAATTGATGATACACTGCGTCTGGCTGATCTTGTATCAGTTGATAAGGTATCGCGCATTGATCTTGATTATTGCCAGCAGGCCGATCCAGCTCATACTTATAATGAAATGATCAGAGCACTGTGACGCCTTTTTTGATGGCGACTTTCGCAGTGGAATTGAACAAGGTATGCAGTTCTGCCAACAACTGTTTTTTGTTCTGATCAAAATACCTGCGGCCTTTGCCGGAATATTGAGCGACCAGTTTTTTCGCTTCGTCCATGAGCCCTAATTCCATAAACTGCAAGTACAGATCAACGAAACCGTAGAGCATCCAAGTGATATTATGCCTGTCGTCTTTGGTCAAGGCCAGATCCTCCCGGGCATTCAAAGCAGATATGATCAGGGCTAGTTTCTCATTGAACAGGCTCGTGACCAGACCGATCTGTTCGGTTCTGTTCTCAACATGGACTGAAGCGATATTTTTAGCGGTATCCTTCAACAACAAGGTCAGCCGATCGTTCTTTTTTGAACCTTCGATCGCCGGATCATCGGTCAGCAGAACGGCCAGGCGTTCCATCAGGGATATTTTCTGGTCAAAAACGACCTTGCAGTGAGGATAAGCCAAAACCAGAACTTCCGAAGCCTGGTTGAAAGCAATGATCTTTTTCTTCATCGAAATATAACCTTATGCTCCGAAAGACTGATGATCTATAGCTGGGCTCTCAAGTGAGCAGCCAATCTGTATAAAGTTTTATCGATATATGCTTTGACGATCGCGAATTCAGGGGTCCGATCCTTGACCTGGATCTCATTAAAGTTAAAATCATGCTTCTTTAAGATATCGATCAAGGCAACGGTCATATGGTCATAATGGGTCGTATTTTCGGCATAGGTCTGCTTGCTCTGTTCAGATAAAAGTAATAAGACCTGGACCTGATCCTTCAGGCTCAGCTGAAGAAAGGCTTTAGGCAGGTAGGGATGCTGATAATCAATGAACATACTTCGGCAGTTCTTTTTGAGCAGTTCCCGCTTTAACATCAGAGAGATCGCTTTACCGTTGCCCAGGGCCAGATATTTTTTCAGCTCCTGATGCAGAGCTTCTGCCCTATTATCTATGACCGACTGTTCTGTTGATTTGATGATCTTGCGCAGCATGTTCCATCCTTATTATATATATCGTTGTTGTTATATCGGCGCGAAATATTAAATATTTCACTTGGAATTTAATTGATTAAATTATTGAAATACCCCGGTGACCGGTACGATAACTAAGAGTAAACCGAAAAAAGGAGCAATTAAATGAACAAGAAGATCATCTTGAGCAGCAGCTCTGAGGAAAGCGAAGTACAGCGTTTGTTAAATGCCTTGAAAAAGCAAGTAGCGCAAGGCGTAAGGTTCCAAAGGCCTAGCCAAATGTTCCCTTTGGGAACTGAAATAACTCGTTTACAGCGGGAGCTACAGCTGCAAGAAAATCGCGCGATGGAAAGAGCCCTGCGCAAGAGCCATCCAGGTGCCACCATTATGTATGATGGCCTTGGTAGGCCGTTCATTGCCTCTAAATAGTATTCACTGGTTACCATAATAGATAAATTGGCACCCTGTTTAGGGTGCCTTTTGTTTACACAGCGGACACTTCGATACGCCAGTCTACGCTCAACGCTTCGACTGGCTACTCAGTGACCTAGCGGGTTGTTTACGCCAATTAATATTTAGCATAGAATTCCCCTTGTTATGACAAAAAGACACACTACCCTCCGGCTCCCTGACTGGCTTAGACGCCAGCCGGGTAAGGATAGCCAAAATCGTTTGATCAGGGAAAAGCTGGCGCCGGGTCTGCATACCGTGTGCGAGAGCGCGCTCTGCCCGAACAGGGGTGAATGCTTTTCCCGGGGGACGGTGACCTTTATGATCCTGGGGAATATCTGTACCCGGAACTGTGCCTTTTGCGCTGTAGAGAGCGGGCAGAGCGCGCCGTTGATACCCGCGATCGATCCAGCTGAACCGGAACAGGTCGCCAAGACCGCGGCCGAACTAAAATTAAAACACGTGGTGATAACCTCCGTGACGCGCGATGATCTGCCGGACCAGGGCGCAGTACAGTTCGCCAGGACGATCAGGGCAGTGCGTCAGTTATTGCCGCAAGCTAGCATCGAAGTACTAACTCCAGACTTCCAGGGCGAGACCGCCTTGTTAGATGTGGTGTTACAAGCAGGACCTGATGTGTTTAATCATAATATGGAGACCGTACCGCGGCTGTATCCCTCAATTAGACCGCAGGCACTTTATCAACGTTCACTTGCTGTCTTGAAATACGCAGCGGGCACTTCGACAAGCTCAGTTACCAAGTCGGGGCTGATGGTCGGCTTAGGTGAAACAGAAGATGAGATCATTTCAGTTCTGCATGACCTGAAAAACAACGGCGTGCAGATCGTTACCATCGGACAGTATCTGGCTCCGTCCAGAAAACATGCTCCGGTCAAAGAATATGTCAGCCCTGAACAGTTCAACAAATACCGGGAGATCGGTGAAAAGCTAGGCCTAAAACAGGTCTTTTCGGCCCCGCTGGTCCGTAGTTCCTACCGGGCAGAAGAAGTCTTTACGAAGAGCTAAAATGCTCATTTTTGACCTCTGCTGTGCTTATTTTTGACCATTTTGCCCCTGTTTAATATTGCCAAGCCTTGATCCTACTGCTTTTGCCGATTGGCACGGATTTTCAAATGTATTTATCACTTAAATACAAAAGGTGCGTGTCATGTTAGACAGAATTGAATTTAACCCAGCTTACCAGGAAGTCCAACCCTACTATACTGAAACCGCTGACTGGCAGAATAACCATATTATCACCAGGATCTCTGAAGAGAAGAGAGCTGAGGAAAAGAAACGCCGGGACAATATCGATCAGGTGATCTGCCTGGTCAAGAGCCTGATCAGAGGTATCCGTTGCGGAACAATCAGCCAATCGGCAGCTTCCAGAGCCATGATCATCATCATGGGCATAATTTCAGCGACCGGCATCAGCGGTTCTTCTGTAGTTAAAAATGTTCTGTTAGACTTAAGAAAAGTCATTCAGCTTTACTTTCGCAACTTTTCTCTGCCAAGCGCGGGGAGAATGGTTAATAGTTTTAGCAGTGTGAATACGATAATCTAGAAGACCAGAAGTAAAGAAGTAAAGAAGTAAAGAAGTAAAGAAGTAAGAAGCAGAGTTCTCCTTTATACGAGAATCCACCAACGAATAGACGTCCTTGATACGGATCCGAGAAATCTCGGAAGGCTATCCCGTTTAGAGATTGCTTCGTCGGATGCCTCCTCGCAATGACGGAAGGCGATCCCTTCTTGTCCTTGCTCATTTCTAGGCAATCCCCTATTATTTAGTAATGCGACTATCAAAGTTCTTTCTACCTACTCTGCGTGAAGTTCCGGCTGAGGCGGAAGTGGCCAGTCATAAGCTGATGCTGCGCGCCGGTATGATCCGTAAGGTTACCGGAGGGATCTATAATTTTCTGCCCTTGGGCTGGCGCGTACTACATAAGATGATCAATATCATCAGGGAAGAGATGAACCAGGCTGGTGCCCAGGAAGTGCTGATGCCAGCAGTTGTTCCTGCTGAGCTTTGGCAGTTAAGCGGACGCTGGGACTATTACGGTAAAGAATTATTACGTCTCAAGGACCGCTCCGGACGCGATTTCTGTATCGGCCCGACCCATGAAGAAGTTATAACTACTATGGCCAGCGAGATCCGCTCCTATCGCCAGCTGCCAGTTAATCTCTACCAGATCCAGACCAAGTTCCGCGACGAGATCCGCCCACGTTTCGGCGTGATGCGCGCGCGGGAATTCATGATGAAAGATGCTTATAGTTTCCATACCTCTGAAGAGTCCTTACAAGAAGAATACAAAAATATGTACGATACCTATTGCCGGATCTTTGAACGTGCCGGCCTGGATTACCGCGTAGTTGAAGCAGATTCCGGTAATATCGGCGGGGCGATCTCTCATGAGTTCATGGTAGTGGCTGACTCCGGAGAAGATGCTATCGCTCATTGTCCGGAATGCCGTTATTCGGCCAACCTGGAAGCGGCGCAAAGTATACCGAAAGCAGGTCCTGCCGGACACGAAAGCGCGGCTGGCACGAGTGAATACCAAAAGATCAATACGCCCAAGACCAGAACGATCGAAGAACTATGCGCCTTTTTCAAGACCGAACCTAGTTCATTTATTAAAACGTTAATTTATATCGTCGATGATCAGCCGACCGCAGTGCTCTTGCGCGGGGATGTACAGTTAAATGAATTAAAGCTTAAAAAAGCCCTGAACGCTAACGAACTGATGGCCGCTGACGAGGAAACGGTGAGAAAAGTGACCGGTGCGGAGGTAGGCTTTGCCGGTCCGGTCGGCTTGAAAGGTGTGAAGATCATAGCCGATACCCATATCAAAGAGATGAGCTCTGGGATCACAGGCGCTAACGAGACCGACCAGCATTTTACAGGGGTGGTCTGCGGTAAGGATTTTACACCTGATCTTTTTGCTGACCTGCGCCTGGTCGAACAAGGCGATACCTGTCCCAAATGTAAAAAGGGCATCCTGCAAGTCGACCGCGGGATCGAAGTCGGCCATATCTTTCAATTAGGCACCAAGTACAGCGAAAAAATGAACGCGGTCTATACCGCGGAAGACGGCCAGCAGAAACCTTTTATCATGGGCTGTTACGGCATCGGCGTCGGCCGGACCGTGGCTTCGGCCATCGAACAGAACCATGACGATAACGGCATTATCTGGTCTCCGGCTTTAGCGCCTTTTCAGGTCGTCCTGGTCATGACCAATATTCTGGATGCTGAACAGATCACCGCAGCTGAAGCTATTTATAATGATCTGCAAAAAGCCGGGATCGAAGTTCTCCTGGATGACCGTGAAGAACGGGCCGGGGTTAAATTCAAGGATGCCGACCTGATCGGGATCCCTTTGAAAGTTATCTTTGGCAAAGCGTTAAAAGAAGGCAAAGTCGAACTTAAAGACAGAAAAAGCCAGGCCGTGGAACTATTAGAGTTGAAAAATGTTGCTGAAACAGTTATAAGAAAGTCAGGAAGAGGAGAAATAATGTCCTGGGATATAATCTTGGATCTGCTGGCTAAAGGTGAAAGCAAGGACCTGATCTTCTTGACCAGAGTTCCTGCTGATATTGAAATGGCCAAACATATTGCTGCTCTGGCCAATACCGAGGGCGGAAAGATCGTCTTCGGCCTGGACAATATTAACGGGCATCTGGTCGGCTGTGAACTGGACAAAGAACTTTTGAACTGTATCGCTGATGACCTTTGCTCTCCGGCGGTCAAACTCGACATAACTATCGTCCCCAGGCATAACAAGAATATCGTCATCGTGGACGTCGCCGAAGGTAACGATAAACCATATATGGTCGAAGATGTCTGCTATACCCGCGAAGGTAATAGTACCCGCGCGGCCAAGAGCGAAGAAGAGACCGTGATCAAAGGCTACGACGGCGAGAAAAATATCAATGCCCGTCAGAAGAAAGCAATGTCCTACGTTCATGAACGCAGTGTGATCACCAACCGCGAATACCGCGACCTCTTCGGTGTCTCGCATAAAACAGCACATATCGAACTGACCGACATGGTCAACCAGGCCATGCTGAAAGTGACCGGTTCCGGACGCAGTACAGGCTATATTCTTCCGGGGAAAGTAGAAGCAGCAGCCCCGATCTTTAACACGCCAGGCCCAGCTCCTGTCCAGGTACAAGCAAATTTTGACGGCGATATTTTCAATCAGACCGTAGAAACCATAGATGATGAATATATCGATTACTAAAAAGCTGATCGGCCTGCTCTTGTTGCTGGCCATTTCTGCAAGTTGTTGGGCTATGGGCGAAACCACCCAGTTAACGGCGCGTAATCCGGTTTTTGCTATCGGCCTGGAGGCTTCGCCGAACAATCTGGTCGTAGATGCGGCTTTGCAGCCAGCGCTCTGGACCATCCTCAACAAGTTCACCATCAACCAGATCTTTCTCGATGCCCAGGACGCGATAGTCAGCGACCAAAAACAACTTGGAGCCTTCATCGCAAACGCTCATCAGCAGGAAATGAAAGTCGTGCTTTACTGCGGCCGCCCGGACTGGGTCTACAAGCATGTTTACCCCCTGGAAACAGCTGGCCGCTATATGGCCTATAACGAAAGTCACCCCGCTGAACAAAGATTTGACGGTATCCTCTACCATGTCCGCTTTGACAAGCTGGAGGACTGGACCAAGGATCAGGCGCAGCTCCAAAATAAATATTTTACTATGCTGCAGAAAGTTAAATACAAACTGGCGTATGACGGTATAACGACCCCTTTGCTGGTCGCTTTACCTAAGGATCTATACGAGAACTATAAAAAGAGCGAGCATGCCAAGCTGGCCGATGGAGTAGTTATCCTGGGCGCCGAGCATCAGGTTTTGAAAATGAAAGCGGATTCTTCTTTTGAGCTGGGGACTTCTGCGCTGCCGCCGATATAGAACAGGCTTCCGTCATTGCGAGGAGTCTTCGACGAAGCAATCTCTAGGAACACCATGACCAACAAAACAGGCTATGTCTATCTAATGATGAATAGCACCAACTCCGTGCTTTATACCGGTGTGACCAGTAATTTAAAGAACCGGGTCGATCAGCACAAGGAAAGATCGATCAAAGGTTTTACGGAAAGATACCATGTAACAAAACTGGTCTATTTTGAAACGTTCGAATATGTTAGAGATGCAATTGTGCGGGAAAAACAGATCAAGGCTGGATCAAGAGCCAAGAAGATCGAGTTGATCAAAACGCTGAATCCTGAGCTAAGGGATCTATATGAAGAAATAATATAATTAAGCTTATAGAGCCGATAATTTAAGTAAGCTTGTACCATGTAGAGATTGCTTCGTCGGATGCCTCCTCGCAATGACGGGAAGTGGTTCCTTTGCTAATTTTATCCCCAAAACTTCCGTTACTATTTCAAGTAATGATTCGTCAGCGGCATTCTCCGGTCTTTGCCGAAGGCTTTGGGGGTTATCTTTACGCCAGGGGCGGCTTGTCTTCTTTTATATTCGTTGCTGTCCACCAGCCTGGCTACTTTGTTCACCAGCTCTTTGGAAAAACCTTTAGCGATTATCGCCGCCGGGTCCAGGTCCTGTTCGACATAGTATTCTAATATCTGGTCTAAGACCTCATAAGGCGGTAAGGAATCCTGGTCCTTTTGCTTATGACGAAGCTCGGCGGTGGGTTGTCTTTTGATTATGCTCCGGGGGATGATCTCTTTATGCTTATTGATCCATTCGGCCAATTCATAATCCAGGGTTTTGGGCACATCCTTTAAAGCGTTGAACCCGCCGGCCATATCGCCGTACAGCGTACAGTAGCCGGTCGCCACTTCGCTTTTATTGCCGGTGGTCAAAAGCAGCCAGCCGAATTTATTGGACAAGGTCATTAAGATATTCCCTCTAAGTCTGGCCTGAAGATTTTCTTCCGCTATCCCG
>JBAZXJ010000044.1:0-9576 GCA_041659865.1 Candidatus Margulisiibacteriota bacterium
CCGTCATTGCGAGGAGGCAGCCGACGAAGCAATCTCTAGGAAGAGAATGCTCAAACGAGATTGCTTCGCTCCGCTCGCAATGACGGGGCCGTATTCTGCCCCCTGTCTTCTGACTTCTTGTCCAGGTGCCCCCTTTGAAAGTACAATGCTTTCTATGAAAATAGGCTCCCTCAAGATCGACTCCCCATACTTCCTGGCCCCTCTGGCCGGCTATACCGACGTGGTCTTTCGTTCGATCGTCCGCCAGTTCAATTGCGGGGTGATCTATACCGAGATGGTCAGTGCGGCCGGTCTGGCGCGTAGCAAGAGCAAAACGCAGCGCATTATTGATATCACCCCAGACGACCATCCCGTGGCCATCCAGCTCTTTGGTGCCGTACTTGAGGACCTGGCCCGGGCAGTACCCAGAGCCGAGGAAGCCGGCGCAGATCTCATTGATATCAACTTCGGCTGTCCGGTGCCTAAAGTGGTCAAGCAGGGCGCGGGTAGCGCCTTGATGAGAGAGCCTGAGAAGGTACAAGCGATCATCAAGACCGTGGTCGGAGCGGCTAAAGTCCCCGTGACCGTTAAATTTCGCAGTGGCTGGAGCAGTAAAGAGATCAACGTGGTGGACTTAAGCAAAGTAGCCGAAGGGGAGGGCGTGTCTGCGATCTGTGTTCACGCCCGGACCCGCAGTCAGGGGTTCTCCGGCCTGGCCGACTGGTCGGTTATCCGTTCAGTTAAAGCAGCGGTCTCGGTGCCCGTGATCGGCAACGGCGATGTTCATAGCCAAGAAGATGCCGACAGAATGCAAAAGGAGACCGGCTGTGAATTCGTCATGATCGGACGCGGAGCGGTGCAATTCTTCATTCCTGAGGAACAAAGGATAGAAAAACTAAGGGAACATCTGCGTCTTTTTGCCAAATATAAAGGCGAAAAATGCTTGCAGGAAATGCGCAAGTTCGCCCCCTTCTATGCCAAGGGGCTAAAGGGAGCGGGCCAGCTGCGTAAAGCCTTCAATGTGGCCAAGACTTTGGATGAATATGAGGCCGCGCTGGACCTGGCTGAGTAACTTTATCTATTCAGGCGTTTGTGATAGATTAACAGCTGGGATACAAAGTAGCCTCCGTCATTGCGAGGAGGTCCGCCGACGAAGCGATCTCGGCAGGGGATCGCTTGAATAGATCGCTTCGTCGAAGACTCCTCGCAATGACGGTGGCATATATTTGTATTAGTTAGCGAAAAATATAAAGGAGCAAGGCCCATGATGAGAAATACCCTGCAAGAAGCTATCCAGTTCGAAAAGGACGGCGTCGATCTTTATGAAACTCTGGCAAAAGATGCTAAGAATAAAATAGCTAAAATGCTTTTTGCCTCTTTGGTCAAACAAGAGAAGGACCATATTACTTATATAAACAACTACGCAAAAATAGAGAAGTTCGAGCCGATGCAGTATATCCCTCTGGAAAAGACGGTTCAGGATATCTTCCGTACTCTGCTGGCCGAAGAAAGAAAAGAGAATATCTCCAATATCGAAGGCTTGGAAGCAGCTTTGAAACTTGAGGACAAAGGGTTCAGGATGTATAAGGACGCTTTGGAAAAGGCCGAAGGACCGGAAGACAAGAAATTCTTTAAATTCCTGATGACCATGGAAAGAGAACATTACGAAGCCTTGGCCAATACTCATCTGTATTTTACTGACAACAACGCCTGGGTTTCCGAAAATGAAAGCAAGACCTGGAACTGGATGAACCTGTGAACAGGGATTGGAGAAAGTATAATGAGCACTGAACAACAAAGCGAACAAGAGATACGCCAGCAAGAGATAGCTAATTTGCGCCGTGACGGTATTGTCCCTTTTGAATATAAATATGACGTGACCAGCTCCATCGCTGAAGTCTTGAAGAAGTACGAAGGCCTGCAGGTAGAAGAGGAAGCCAAGGACAAGCTGTCGCTCGCCGGCCGGATAATCGCCCGCCGCGGTCATGGCAAAGCCCAGTTCGGCAATTTGATGGATGACTCCGGGACGATCCAATATTACGCCAAGCTCGATCTGCTGGGCGATGGCCCCTACGCTTTGCTGGAGCGCTTGAATACGGGTGATTTCATCGGTATCGAAGGGGTCGCTTTCCGTACCAAGCGCGGTGAGCTCTCGATCAAGATCGAGAAGTTAACCCTTTTGACCAAGACCATCGCCCCGTTGCCGGAAAAATATCACGGCTTGACCGACAAAGAGCTTCGTTATCGCTATCGCTATTTAGATCTGATCGCCAATCCTCAGGTCAAAGATGTCTTCCGCAAGCGGTCGGAAATAATCCGTCTGATCCGCGAATTTTTACATAAACAAGGGTTCGTGGAAGTTGAGACCCCGGTCCTGCAGACGGTGGCTGGCGGTGCCGCGGCTCGTCCCTTTGTTACTCATCATAATGCCCTGGATATGGACCTGTCCCTGCGGATCTCCCATGAAATACCTTTGAAAAAGTTGATCGTCGGCGGTTTTGAAAAGGTTTACGAATTAGGCAAAGCTTTTCGCAATGAAGGTATTTCTTACAAGCATAATCCGGAATATACCCTGATGGAATTGTACCAGGCTTATACCGATTATGAAGGTATGATGGAACTTATGGAAGAGATCTGCTCCTATTTGGTCCATCAGCTCTACGGTACGCATGTGATCCAGTATCAAGGCCAGACCGTGGACTTTACTACGCCCTGGCCGCGCGTTGAATATACCGAGATCAACCTGGATGAATTCGAGGAAAAGACGATCCGTCCGACCTTTTTGGTTAACTATCCCAAAGCGGAGTCTCCTTTAGCCAAACCTCATCGCTCGAGAGCGGATATCGTGGAACGCTTCGAGGTCGTCTGCTGCGGGATGGAGATCGCCAACGCCTACAGCGAATTGTCCGATCCTCTCGACCAGCGTGAGCGTTTTATGGATCAGGCCAGACAAAGGGCCGCCGGCAATGAAGAAGCTACGATGATGGACGAGGAGTTCGTCAAAGCCCTGGAACATGGCTTACCGCCTACAGGCGGTCTAGGCATAGGTATCGACCGGATCGTGATGATCCTTACCGATCAAGCTTCGGTTCGCGACGTTATCTTATTTCCTCACATGCGGGAAAAACAGGAAAGTTAGTCCAGACATTTAAGCAGGATGTCGTAGTCGATGACCTTCTTCTTGGAATGGAAGGCTTCGATCAGGGCGTTATAGACCAGGTTATTAACTTCCCGGCATACCCCTTCGGTCGCTACATAGATCACATTATATATTTCCGGATCGAACAATTCTTTGGGGTAGCCGATCTGGCGCAGTTTGTGCTGAAGATATTGCTTCAGCTCAAAGATGGTCAACGGAGCGATATGTTCCTTGATGAACATTCTGTTGGTCAGAGAATCAAAATTATTCTGCTTTAATCTTTTCAATAGTGAACTTTCCCCAAAAAGTAGGGTGGTGCTCAATTTCTTCTGCGGGGTTTCAATATTGCTGATGATCTTTAACAGATAGAGCAGTTCCAGCGAAAGGAACTGGGCTTCATCCAAAAGCAGGACCAGCCTTTTCCCTTCCTGTTCGTAGATCGAGCGCAGTTTGTTGTTCAAAAGCAAAAGCAGGTCGTTGACCGTAGCGTTATGTCCCTGGAAGATCTTTAAAAACCCCAAATGGTACAAAATAGTTTTCAAAAATGGCGGCTTGGTCAGCCCTTTATCGATAGTAAAGTCAACGATGTTGAATTTTTCCGTAGAAAGATTCTCTTTGATCATTTGCAGGATCAAAGTTTTTCCCATACCGCTAGGCGCGGTCAATAAGCCCATGGATATCCCGTCCTCGATGCAATGGCGCATCTTGTTGTAGGCGGTATCATGCTGGGGGGTCTTGAAATAGATCGCGGGATCTACCGAGTCGATAAAGGGGTTAGAACTAAGTCCGAAGAAACTTAAAAGCTCCCTGTTCTCATCGAAAGGGAGCTTAAGTATTTTTGGATCATCGATAGAATTCTCTATCGAAAGGAAAAGATGCGAGAAACGCTCAATGCTGGACTGGGTCTTGGTCTGAGTCAGCAAGTTATCTCACCGTAATTACAGAATTTATCCCCCCGATAGTGGTTTCTGCCACTTCTTCGTTCTGTGGATCGACGACCCATTCGCCGTCGATCACGTATTTATATTGATAGGCCGTCCCGCTGGTCAGCGGGAAAGAGATCTTCCAGTTGCCGTTCTCATCCTGCTTCAAGGAGGACCTTTCCGGGTTCCAGTTATTGAACTCACCGGCGATCTGGACGGTCTTGGCATCCATTTTTGGCAGAGCAAAAACAACTTCTCTTTCTTTGGTCGGCTGATCCTTGCTGACCGCGACCTTGTTGAAGATCTTGGCTAATTTATGCTTGTCCATTTTCATTACTTCTACGGCCAGGGCCAGGTAGGATTGGGCGCCTTTGCTGTTGAAGTCATAATCAATGATCGAGACCCCGCTATCTACAGCCTCTCTCATCTTGATCGTTCTGGGGATTATTGTCTTGAAAAGGTTAGGGCCGAAAGTTTCCTTGAGCTTGGCCAGGAAGGTCGAAGCAAAGTTGGTCCTTTGGTCAAAGATCGTCGCCAGACCGAAGAGTTCCAGTTTATGGCCTAATTTGTTTTTCAGCATGATGATAGTTTCCTGTAATTTTTCTATTCCGTGGAGAGAGAATATACTTACATCGACGGGAATTATCAAGCGATCTGAACAGATCAACGAATTGATGGTCAGTAAACCCAGGCTTGGCGGACAGTCAATTATTATATGATCGTAACTTTTGCGCAGTGAAGAGATCTTGTCGCGTAAACGGTTCTCCCTGCCTGCTTTCCCGGCCATTTTCTGTTCCAGAGCACTTAAAAAAATATTCGAAGGGATCAAATGAAAATGTTCCGAAAGCTTGATGGTCAGTTCTTTTAAAGGCTTGTCCGTATCGAAATCCAGGGCATCAAAGATAGTTGGCTTGTTATCCGCATTAATTCCCAGACCTAAAGCAGCATGGCCTTGCGGATCCATGTCGATCAATAATACTTTTTTTTGATTAACGGCTATGGCCGCTGATAAGTTGATCGCGGTCGTGGTTTTCCCGCATCCGCCCTTTTGATTTATAACAGAAATAACTGGCATACATCCTCCTTGAATTATTACACTATAGATAGTAGCTGTGGATAAATTGATTCACTACAGCTGGTAAATAACTTATAACAAAGAAAATAAGGCACGTCAAACATTTATTTTAAGTAGTCAGCAGACAGTAGACAGTAGTCAGTAACCGCCGCCACCCACTTAACTCATTATTGATATATTTGTAAGGGATTAGAAGCACAAGACCTGCGATAGCAAACACATATGTGTCTAATGTTTTCTACTGACTACTGACTACTGTCTACTGTCTACTGGGTTACTTCCGCTGAGGTCAACTTTTTTACGCCATCCGGTTTTGCGCTGAATAAGTTAGCGTTGCCCTGCTGGTTGAGCAATTGGGAGACGGTCACGAACTCAAAACCGGCCTGGCGCAGGCCCATTATTATCTTGGGTAACGCTTCAGTTGTTGGACCTCCGCCGTTATGCATTAAGATGATGTCGCCGTTACGGCAGCTCTTGATGATCCTGTCGGCTAGCTCATTGGGCTTGATCGTCGGATTGAAATACTTGGAAGCATTGGTGTAATCCCCGGCGTTAAGGCTCCAGTTAATTATCTGCAGGTCATTTTTCCCGACCTCGTTGACTACTATTTTATTGAAACGTCCCCCGGGCGGGCGGAAATAGAGCGGGGTCTTGCCGGTTATGGTCGCGATTATTTCGTTGGAAGCTTTTAATTCTACATCCATTTGTTCCCTGGACAGGGAATCAAGCCTGTAGTGTGAATAGGTATGGTTGCCAAGGTCGTGGCCAGATTCATAGATCCGATAGACCAGGTCAGGATGCCAGCGGGCTTCTTTGCCAATTATGAAAAAGGTTGCTTTTACGCCGAACTGATCGAGGATATTTAAAATAGGCAGGCAGAATTCCGGCTTTGGTCCGTCGTCAAAGGTCAGTGCGATCTGGGGCTTGCTCCTGTCTCCGTTCCAGACCACCTGGTTGGCTTCCTGGCTGACATTGGCACTGGGCGCAGCCCAGAGCGGGAGAACCGCCAGCAGTATCAGGGAAATAAAGAAAGTTCTGTTCAACATTTTCATAGTATATCAAAATCCCCAGGCAAATGCTACTTGTTGTCGAATCTGCACCAGGAATCGGTGGGGATAGTGCCAGGTGTTTTGGTCAAAGCTTCCAGCGTATTCAAAGTTATATGTACAGAGCGGCCGATCGGGGACAAGGTAGTATTAAAGATCATATTGTTGTAAGCGCTAAGGTAAAGCTCCATCAGCAGATTGCAGAACTTTTCGTCGGAACCGCCGGTGAATACTGAAGGCATGGCCCGCGGGGCGAAATTGTTGTGGTTCAATACGAAGACCGAGATACGGTTGAAGTGCGGATCATGAGACTTGAGGTCGTTCATATAATCG
This sequence comes from Candidatus Margulisiibacteriota bacterium, assembly GCA_041659865.1. GTDB lineage: Bacteria > Margulisbacteria > JBAZXJ01 > JBAZXJ01 > JBAZXJ01 > JBAZXJ01. Next base: position 6,496 of record JBAZXJ010000044.1, read on the forward strand.
ATGATCGGCATATCGTTCCCGCCAGGATAATATTCATCACCAACGCACATCAAATGACCACCGCGAGCGATCTTGTCCAGAATGTGTTTTACCGGCATGGTCTTGTTCACCTTGCGGGAAGTGATATCGATCGTGGTATTGCCGCCTTCCGATACGTTCAGACCTTCCAGCAGGCCATGGCGGTCCAGAACTTCCTTTAATTCTTGAATGACCATCGAGCGCAGGTCCTGTCTGTCCTGTGGAGCGAAACGGAACAGGTCCCAGTTATAGCGCCAGGAGGGCAGGGGATGGATCAGGAGCCTGCGGTCCTGGTCATTTTGTAAAGCGACCGGTTTTGCCTTGAAACCAGGATAGAGGCGGGCATTCAGTTCACCCGTTCTGGACTTGAATCGAAAGGAATTAAGATAATTGCCGATGACCTTTTCCAGTTTTCTGATCTGGTCGGAACGCAGGGTTATATCATTGTTGTAACTGGGGTCTTCAACAAAATTTCCGCTGCTGTCCAAGGAAGCAAAGCGGGTCATGGTACTGGCGAAAAGACCTACCCCGCTAAGCGCTGGCAGCAAGCCTTTTTTAGCGGCATGTTCTACCAAAGGATCAACGATCAGTTCTTTTTGTCTTTCCAGGGAACTGGCAGAAACAAAAAAGACCGGGAAGCCGCAAGCGATCATTTCAAATAGTAATTTTAATCTGGCCTGATAGTGCGCTGACCTTAATCCTTTTAGTTCATCTCTGGAGACCTGGCTTTGGTTCTGCAGCAGGGTGCCGTCGATATCAAAGGCCAGGGCGGAGGTCGAAACTGCTTTCTTCAGTTCAACCAGGAAGATCGGCCAGTCGGAAATGCTGATGTTGCGAGGCAGGCGCTTGACGGCCGCGGCCAGCATGATATCGTCTTTGTTGATCGGCTGGGTGAAAGGGAGCCCCAAAGCTTTGCGCCAGGGTCTCTTTTCCAGGGCGTCGCAACAGATCAGAGGGCTGGAGCGTTCGACGTGGATGGCGAGGGAGTCGATGCTGGGAGCAAAGGGCTGTTTGGTCAGGATGATCTTTTTGAACATGGGTCTACTTTCTTGCCAGAATACATGAACACAGGAAGACAAGACAACTATATATCGTAGTTTATAGCTTGGAATTGCAAGATAAATTGCCAAGGGGGTGAGCTTGCGGAAAATCGGTCAGATGTGGTACTTTATCCCAGCTTAGCGGGGACGTAGTTCAGTTGGTTAGAACGCCTGCCTGTCACGCAGGAGGTCGAGGGTTCGAGTCCCTTCGTCCCCGCCACAAGTTACAGAGTTCGGTTTTCGAGGGTTCGCTCGGCAGTTTTTGTTTTTCCTTTTCCAGAACAGACCACATCCCAGAGAGCCTAAAATCCAGTTTAACGCCGTTTCTTGGCCGTTCATGAGCCGTCAGGGGTGGTTTCCCTTCTGCGGAGCGTGCCCCGCCACCTGTTACTTCAAGCCCTAGGGTAAAGTTCGAGCCGATCTTTTCGAGGGTTGCGCGCTTTTCGTCCAGGTTAGCAGAAATACCCGCTATCCTTACCGTATTCATTGAGTTTATGAAGGCTTCTAATTGTTCGAGCCAGTACATCTGCCCTTTTTGCAGGTAATTGGCTTCCCTCTCCAATTTGTACTTTTGGTCCAGCAGTATTTCTTTCTTTTTGCCAAAGTCCCTTTTTGCTAGTTCTCCTTCAAGATAGAGGTCCAGCAGCCTGGACACCTTGGTTTCCAAAATACTTATTTTGGCCTCTATGCTTTTTGTTTCCTGGTCAGCTTTAGCTTTTATGGATCTCTTTTCTTTTGATACTTCCTGTTTTAGAGAATTAATAATGTCATCACTGACCATAAACTTTTTGAACTTATCATTGATCTGCTCTACAAGTTTTTCCTCGCGTAAATATTTAAGGTCGCAAGCGCCCATTTTTCTGGTACAGCGGTAATAGTTATGCCCCTTTTGGGTTTCGGCCGTGATCATCCCTCCGCATTCTTTGCACTTGATCAAGCTTATGAATGGGAACTTGTGTTTTATTGTTTGGGGCTTTGACCTCTTCTTCATAACTTCCTGAACGTTATTAAAAAGCTCCCTGCTGATAATCGGTTCATGCTTGCCCTCAAATACTTCTCCGTTGTAGCGGATCAATCCGCAGTACATAGGATTTGCCAAAAGCCGCTGTATGGTCATTTTTGCCAGCGGCTTATTCTTCCTTTTTCCGGTAAGCCCGATCGCGGTAGCCAGCTCGACAATATAGTCCAAGGTGTATTTCCCTCCGGCATAGGCTTCGAACAACTGCTTGACCTTAGGGGCCGTTACAGGATCAATTTCAATTTTCTTGGTCTTGAAATTGTTATTGTAGCCAAGCAGGGCCACCCCCGGCCATTCGCCCCGGCGAAGTTTCTGACGCAGACCGCGCTTAACGTTTTCGGACAAATTATCAATGTAGTATTTGGATTGGCCGAAAATGATGTTCAGCATAAACTTACCCTGGGCCGTGTTATCAAAGCGATAGGTCGGGAAATCCAGGTAGTTGATCAAGCCTTTATCGACCAGGTGGATAATTTTGCCGCCGTCAACGGAGTTACGGGCCAGCCGGTCAGGATGCCAGGCAATAATGCCTTCTGCTTCGCCTTTTTCTATTCTGGCTATCATTTTGTTGAATATCGGCCGGCCTGGCTCCTTGGCGGTCCTGGATTCAGTAAATTCCTCGATGATGATCGCGTCTGTATTTTTTCTGGCAAAGTCCCTCAATTCAGCCAGCTGGGCTTCAATAGATAATATCTGCCGGTCTTCGGAATCGGAAGACTTGCGGGCGTAGAGGAAATATTTGTTCACTAGATTCTCCTTAAATATATGATACGTGCAGGCTATTGCCTGCTACATTCCCTTAAATATTGTTGAAATCAAGTGTTAAATTGTTCGCGTAGAATTATTTTGCCGTCTCGCGCCTTCTTTATACTCAAGTTATTAAGTTTAGGCAATATAGAAAAAACAAACGCGATCGATCGATATCGGTTACCACGCGATCGGCTCATTTGCCCTTGGCAAATCCGCGCGGAGCGCGGCGAACTTTACCCTAGGGCTTGAAGTAAC
>JBAZXJ010000045.1:0-1866 GCA_041659865.1 Candidatus Margulisiibacteriota bacterium
TGGGGCTCATATAGGTAAAAGTCAGCCTGTTATCCCTGGGAACGAATTCCGTCACTATACTGGCCCCGTCTCCTTGAAATACACATTTTGAAACACAAGCCATTGCTCCACGTTTTTGGTCATAATAGCTGACTAGGGCATTGATCGTACTTTCCGCAAGTTTACTTAGGAGCATGGAAACATCCCCGCCGGCCTTTAATTGGTCCCTTATTGGATAAGGGCCAGCGCTATACTCTATCTTTTGAGAAACAGTTGCGTTGTTCGTAGCCTGTTGCAATCCTTTCGGCTGATCCTTGGTAAAATAGAAAGGCTGAACGGTCGTGGTTGCGATGCTAAGGTTCATTAAAATCTCCTCTGTGCTGGTCTTGTCTGTGTTATTATCGAGGGGGAGGGCAGAAAATTTCAAAAACTTTAGAAGACTTCCTGCCAGCGGGTCTTGGAGAGGCTGTTCATACTGGGGACATAGTCCTGCTGGATAATCCTCATGGCCTTGTTCGCCTCAGGAGAAGCCCCCAAAAAGCCGATCACAAATAGCCGGTTCCGGCCGGTTTCCTTGATCAGCTTAAAGTAGCCGTTATTTAATGGTTCGGTCTGCCCGACGGCAGTTCTGATCAACCAGGTTTTTAAATTCGCGGTTGTACCAGCGTAGCTGGGGTCGGTGTGAAAGTTGGTTTGGTATTTAACCTGCCATAAGCCCTTGGCCAGTCCGCTTTCTGCCAGGATCAGGGACTGCACACGCAGTTTTTCCATTTGGGCGATCTGGTAGCGATTAATGGAAAGATATAACAGGCTGGTCAGAGTACTAAGCAGAATAAAGGAAACAATAATGACCAGGATCAGACCAAAACCTGACGTTAACTTGCTAGGCATAGACGCTGTAGTCGATCTCGGGGAACAGATTATCTTTCCATTCGATCTCGGCCAGAAAACTTGGTTCCAGAGAGTTATTCTTAATACCTTCGTAAAGCTTGGTAAACCTCTCAAGATGGTCTTTGGTACGCTTAACGGCGTATTCCACCATCGTCCCGGTCTTCATAATAAAGGCCCAGTCACTGCTTTGCGCCAGCAAGAGCTCGCGGGCGGCCTGGTTCAAAGCGCGTTTGGTCAGATGGTCTCTGGGGTTAGGGTTGGTCCTGGCCAGTTCGATCATCCGTTCGGCGGCTTTATGCAGATGGCGGTAGATCCAGTCGTTACTTCCTTCCAGCCAGACCTCGGAATAGCCTTTATGGCCCCAGGAGGAGAAGGACGGAGTACTTACCTGGTTAACCGGGTTGGCGTCCAGATATTCCAGCGGAGTTATCGTTTTGATCGTATCCTGGTCCTGATGCATCCTGCGGAACAGGTTGTCCAAGAACAGCGGACCTTCGTACCACCAGTGGCCAAAAAGTTCGGCATCATAAGGAGAAATAATGATCGGCTTTTTCTGGCCCATGAACTCATAAAGGAACTCAACTTGCTTTTCTCTGTTGAACATAAAATTACTGGCTTGCTGGGCGGCAACATCCCGGGCGACGAACTGGTTATAGGGTTCTTTGTTCTGACTGCGCTTGCCGGTAATGGAATGGTACTTGATCCCGGTCGCGATTCTTATCCCGTCCGGAGTTATATAAGAACGGATATAGTCCATATCCAGATCAAACCCTATATCCCGATAAAAATCCCGATAAACCGGATTGCCAGGATAGCCTTCTTCCGCACTCCAGACAGATTTAGAGGATTCCAGGTCACGGCCAAAGCAGGCCACGCCGGAAGGACAGTAGATCGGAGCAAAAACCCCATACTTTGGCCGTGGGCTGGCATGGAGGACACCGTGAGAATCAGTAAAGAAGAAGCGTATCCCTTGCTCAGCCAGGATCTCGTCATGGC
>JBAZXJ010000045.1:1876-9564 GCA_041659865.1 Candidatus Margulisiibacteriota bacterium
CGGGATAGTAACCGCATTCCGGCAGCCAGATGCCGTTGGGTTTTCGGCCTAAATGCATCTGGTAATTATCGACAGCGACTTTGACCTGGGCCCGCACGGCTTCCTTGCTGACATCCATTAAGGGTAAAAATCCATGGGTCGCGCCGCAGGTAATTATCTCCAGTTTTCCCAGGTCGCGGAAACGCTTAAAACCGTTGACCAGGTTCTTGCCGTAAACATTTACAAAAACATCACGCGCTTGCTTGAATCTATATAGGTACATTTCCGCAGTCGATTTGAACTCGGGCTGGAAGGTAGTACGCACAACTTCTTTTTCAGCCAGCTCGATCAGCTTGTCCATATGGCGGATATAGCGGTCCTGGAGCAACTGGTCGGCGAACATACTTAATAAGGGAGGTGTAAGCGACATGGTAATGCGAAAATCGACGTTATCACGGACCAGGCCGTCAAATACGGTCAGCAGAGGGATATAGGTTTCGGTTATTGCTTCAAAGAACCAAAGTTCTTCCAGAAAAAATTCATGCTCGGGATGACGGACAAAAGGTAAATGAGCATGCATAACGATCGCGAGATGGCCTTTGGTCATGACTTTTTACGGGTGACTTTGAAGTCGATCTTTCTTTGCTGATCGCCATCCTTGTCCACGGCTTCTACCGGGATCAACTGGACGCCGTCAGGCAAGGCAAAGCGCATCCGAAAAGAACCATCAGGGTTAAGTTTTACGGGCTGACCGCAGACGGTAAGTTTGGCATCAGGTTCAGTAGCGCCGTAGACGATCAGTTCAGTATCGGCTACCAGCCAGAATTTCTTCTGTTTTTCTTCATTAATTCCCATCGGGCTGCTTAGGGAAAGACCGCCGGAGCTAAGATTTAAAACGCCCTCCAGCCGTTGGGCCAGGAGTTCTTTTCTCTCCGAGGGTAATTCACCGGAGGAAGCACCGATGCTAAACCCGCCGGACAGAGCATACATTTTATCAAAATAGGTCCGGCCTTCGACCGCCATCCATTGTTCATCAAGGACTTCGGATACGGTATGGCGCGGAACGGAAACGATATTGGACCTGGCAATAAGGATGAACCGGCCGTCGGGGGTCATTACTCCGAGGTCGGCGCAATAAGCACGGTTGGAAGAGGGCAGATGGATATACCAGCTGCTGGCTTCATAGCCGACATTAATATCAAAATAGCTATGGGCGTTATTGCCGTTAAAATCAATATCGGAAACATCATAGACGCGCAGGATCATCGCCCCGTCGATAAAGACCGACTTGCCGGCGCTTTCACGTATAGAGTTAAAAGTAGCGTCGCTTACTTCCCAGAAAGAATGGATCCAGAAGGGGTCGCGGATCAATAAGCTTATTCCGGTATCACCGTATCTGGCTGGTAGTTCCCAGCGCTGAGGCGGGAAGCTTTGCTGAACAAAGCCTTCATAATATTTGCTGTCCGAGATGGTTTCCTGTTCGGAAGTATGGTTAGCCATCCAGTTTAAGCCGTTATCATCAATAATTTTTACCGAGGCCGCTTCATCAGCGGTCTGGGCTGGCGCATTGATCTGTATCAAGGAGATCAGTTCGGCTTTTTTCAAAGCATCGATCTTGCTTAACTTCAGGCTTCCGGCTATTTCCAGAAGTTCCTTTTTCGTTTTGCTTTCCAAGATGGTCTTGTCCATGATAATGCCTTTTATTTATTGTAGAAATTGGGGGGAGAAAGAAAGGTCTTAACGTCCCCCCAATTCGAACTACATAACTATTAACAACGAATTCTGGTTTCCCAGACTATCCTCGACGCATTCCGCGCAAGGATCAGTTATCCAGCCATTGCTGGTCAAGAATTTATAAGCATAACTTCCCGGCTTCAACTTGATACTGGCGACATATTCTCCGTTAGAATTCTTCTTCATCTTGGTCTTGGTCGGATCCCAATCATTGAAATCGCCGACGAGACTTACTGAACTGATATCCGGATTGAAAAATTTCACCGAAATGCTTTTCAGGGAATTCTTGCCATTAGAATTTTTTACTGGAGTTTTTGTCGCGGTCTTTGCCACAGTTTTCTTAACTGCTTTTTTTACGGCCATATTTAAGCACCCCCCTTCTTTCGTAAGTTTTTGTTCTAAACGACGACTTACAGTAATAAAGTAGCCCAAGAGCAGGGGCTTGTCAATAACTATTAGAAGAAAAACGGGGCTACGTTAAGAAAGGTCGATAATAAATATAATAAAAAAAACATAAGCCGTAGATATATATGATAAAACCCTGTAATATATAGGTTTCTCAACTACGATACTCCAGGCTGCCTTTTACAAAATTGTTTATTCCGGTATAGGAAACCAGCGTTTTCAGGCTAAAAGGATAGCGAATAGACCAGTTGTTTTCCGAGATCGTCCCCGGGGTATTGACCTTATATTGCTTTGGATCACCTGGGAATAGAGCTGACCAGTTCAGGATATCCTGTAAGGGGTTGATCACAAAGATGGAATTACACTTATAGATGGTCATAAGCAGATGCTGATACGAAAGAGGGGCAATCTCTACCGTTGCAGAATTTTCCCAAGCAAGGAACTGACCCCAGAAAGCTTGACGTTCATCAGCGGAAGCTTCCTGCCACCATTGAAGTAATGGTTCACAGTCGTGCACGCTGGTCGTGGCTACGGACAAAAAGTCGATCTGGTCCGGCGGAACGAAAGGCTGACCATTCTCGTCCCAGCGTCTGGTCCAGCGCAGGACTCGAAGGCCCGGGATCCCCAGTTCATTTAGCACCGCAGGAACGCAGTCCGGTACAACGCCCAGATCTTCTGCGCAAGGCAGCATCCTCGAAGCTGTTAACAGAACATTTAGTAATGTCCTGCCGTTATTTCCCCAAAAGCCTTCTTGTTTGTAGAGGAATTCTTTCTCCCAATGTTTCAATAGACTTTTGCGGTCATCGGGCAGGCTGTTAAAATATGGGGACTGCCAATAGAACCAGGTAAAGCAAAAAGAATCTTTTTCCTTGCCGTAAGGAATGATCACTTTATTTACCAGCAGGTCAGGTACTGAGAAACCATGCTGGTCCAGCAACGAACCAGTGATCGGGATCTGCGGGTCGAAAAAACCCAGATCAGCTTCCTGGCCTTGAGGGATGGTCCAAAGCCGGAAAAAACCCAGGACATGATCGATACGATACAGATCAAAGAAGTTCTCAGCGTATTTTAGCCGGTTCCGCCAGAACAGATAGTCGTTCTTGGCCATGTTCTCCCAATCATAGACGGGAAAGCCCCAGCATTGACCTTTTTCCGAGAACATATCTGGAGGCGCGCCGGCCACAAAGCCAGGCTTGAAGTAATCCGGATGGGCCCAGCCTTCGACGCTATCAGGACTTATCAGTATCGGGATATCACCTTTCAGCAGAACCCCATGGGCATTGGCATATAGATGGATCTCGGCAAATTGTTCATAAAGCACCCACTGCAGGAATTGGTAATATAAAATATCTTCGCTATAGGCTAGAGGATCGATCTCTTTTGGCCATTCCTGCCAGGAGCTGTTCTCAAAAGCCTTTTTCAAGGCGCGGAAGAAAGCATAGTCGGGCAGCCAATAATTATTTTCCACAATGAAATCTTTCAAGGCTTGTTGTTCGTGCAGCGGCAAGTTAGAAAATACATGTCGATAGATCTTATGCTTGAATTTGCGGACTGCGGGATAGGCTACGCGCTGTTCCTTTTCCAGGGTCTTACGGGACTTATCGATCTCTTTTAGAACTTTTTTATCCTGAACTGGAAAACGTTCCAGCAGATCTTCAAGTGAAATATATATAGGATCAAGCGCCATGGAACTTAAAGCGTTATAAGGACTGGTCTCGCAATCGCCGATATCATTTACCGGCAGAAGCTGGATGATCTTTTGTCCGGTCGAAGCGCACCAGTCGATCAAGAGGCGGAGATCTTCGATATCCCCGATCCCTGTACTTTGTTCACTGCGCAGAGCGAACAAGGGGACCGCTACTCCGGCCAATGGTTTGATGCCGATCCTTTGCCAGGCAGCGGCAGTTGGTTTACTTAAGAGATCTTCAGGTTTGATGTTCATGGTCACTCAGCGCGCAGTTCGAACCTGATCAGGTCCTGGGCCGGCCATTGTTCCAAAAGCTGGTTCTCTTCGCTTAGGCAGACCTTGATCGAAATAGCTGTCTGCTCTTTGGGAAAAGCCAGATTGGCCAGCGGGATCATCAGTTCAAAAAAGCGGTCGGCATGAAAATGCAGGCTATTCTCCAGAGGGATCCTTTGTCCGGAGCGCTCCTTGCGGAAGAACCTGGCGATAAAATGATGATTACTTGGATGGATCCAGACCTCGTAGCGGTTATCTATATATATAGTATAGGAATGGTCCGGATGGTCGAGGCGGTCCGGATCGATACGCAGATAAAGATGGTCGTCGTTACGGCCGACAAAGATCTTTTTGATCACTTTATGGGCGACCTGGGCCATGGTCCCGGCCGGCTCCAGTTCCGGATCATAGATACCAGCGCCTTGCCAATGATCAGGATCGCCGACCAGGCCAGGACTGATAAAGGACGTTGCCGGCTGCCAGGCTTTAAAGGTTGGCATTACGGCCAGCGGTTCGGACAAATGCTCAGGAGCATCAAGTTTTAACAGGGCATAAACGTTCTGCAGATGCTGGCGGAATTGCTTGTCAAATTCCAGGTCCAGAGCCGAGGAATGAAAATCGCTGTACCACCAGAACCAGTCACTGCCTTCGGCGATATGGATCTCCTGCCAGGCCTTGGCGATGTTCTCCTGGATCGTTTTAGCTTTAAGCAGACCGTTCCTCTCCAGCAAGTCGGAGGCGTTCTTCAAGGCATCGCGTGTTTCTTTCAGGTAGCTCCAAGCCTTATTTGCTTTTTCATAACCGATCCAGACAAAGAAGTTATGGTCGATCCAGGAACCGGAAAAAAGTTCCGGCAGGATATTCTTTGGCGGATATTTTTTAATATATTCACTGACCGTGGTCGTGACGATATTCGTCTCCTCGGAAAGTTTGCTATAAAGCGCGGTCAAAAAATCCCAGCCGTTATTGGGAAAATATTCCCAGGCGTTCTCGCCGTCCAGAATAATATTAAGCAGATAAGGTTCTTTATCCGCAGGGATGCTTTGCTGGATACCTTTGAGGATATTTACCAAGTCATTTGCCGCCGCAACCGCACCCCAGCCGGAATAACGGAAACCTATTGCGTCGGAAAGATTATGGTCGCGGAAGACCATGTTCAAGGTTTTATTCTTGCCAAAAGTAATTTGCCATGGCGAAAAAAGTTCGTAGTCGGCCAGGCTCCAGTCGGTCGGCCGGCCTTTTAAACCGAGTGAATATTTTAGGACATCCTGATCGGTCGCGATCCACTCAATGCCATTCTGTTGAATAAGTTCGGCGGCTTGTCTGCTTACCGAACCTTCCGATGGCCACATCCCTTTGGGCTTTTTACCGAAGATCTCGGCAAAATATTTTAAACCTTCGCTGATCTGCCACTCCGCGTCCTCTGGATGATGAAAACGGTTCGCCGGCAAAGGATTATGGGGTAGGGCCATTTTAGCTTCGTCAGTATCACAGAGCAAAGGCAGGATCGGATGATAAAAGGGAGTAGTTGTCAGTTCGATCTGGCCTTTATGTCAAAGTTCTTTGTATTTTTCCAGAACCTTAGCCATGATCTCCCATTGCTTGGCGATCATTTTTTCCTTGTCACCTTCAGCGTAGTCCTTGCCTTTGGCGATCAGGTCTTTGATCGTTTTATCTTTTGTTTTATAGATGTAACCGAACCAGGTCAGGTTGAACCAGATCTGCAGATCCAGATAGTCTTGGGTATTCCAGCGTTTTGGATTATGTCGCTTGGCGAATAATTGGCGGTAGCGCGGATAGGGCCGGATCATATTCGCTTCGTTAGCCATGAAGAAATGGTTCAGTAGAAATATCTTGTCATCATCGTTTAGTTCCTTGGCCGGCTTTCTGGTCATGTCCAGAAAACAGTCCGACATATTTTCTTTAAGGTACTGCTCAAGCTGAAGCAGCAAGGAAGGCACGAGGTTAAAGGTCTGCTTTATTTTGGGATGGTCATCGAGGATAGCGACCATGTCGTAGTAATCTTTGGTCGCATGAAGCCGGACCCAGGGCATAGAGCATTCGCCGTTGATCATGTCCCGGTAAAAGGGCTGATGCATATGCCAGAGGAAGGAAACGTAGAGATTCTTTTTCTTGGCCAAAAGGACACGCCCCCCGATGTGTTTGGCAGATTATATCACGGGGCGGAATCATATGGTAGACGGCAGATGGCCGCGGGCGGAAGACCCCACCCCGTCATTGCGAGGAGGCATCCGACGTGGCAATCTCTCTCAAGCGATCACCTCCCACTGCGGACACTGAGCTTGTCGAAGTGCCCGCAGTCCCTAATGCGCTGCCGAGCAACCCCCGTCAGGCCTGCGGCCGGCTATTTTATGCAAGGGCTCTGCCCCTGCACCCCGGGAATATTTCTTTTTGCCGCCAACGTTACTTGAAACACGGATTACACAGATTAACCCGCCGCCACAACCACCTGATACAAAACAGATGCGATGGTGTGGCGGTGGATCCGTGTAATCATCTTAAATCCGTGAAATCCGTGTTTCACAATGCGTCTGGCCAACCTGCCATCTCCCCGCCACCCCTGTATTGAAGTCATATCAAAAAGAAACACGCGATTGCTTCCCATTTGGTCACTGAGTAGCCCCGCCCTGGGGGCGTATCGAAGTGCCCGCCGGTCCGCATAAAAATAGCTTGTATAAATCTTAGGAATTGGCGATAATAATTACAAAGCAAAAGCCAAATAATAAAGGAACAGGAAAAACAGACATGAAAGCGATAACAATACCCAAGAACATTACTGGCGGGATCCCCCTGGTCATCATTACCCAGGAACAATACAAGGAGTATATCCAGTTAAGGCGGATCAAAGAATTCACACCGGAAGCCCAGGACAAAAAAGCGCTTAAGAGCGGGCGAGAAAACCTGAAAAAAGGAAGATCATTGTCCTATGGCCAATTTTCCAAAGCATTGGGAGCTTAGAATAGACCCAGGCGTACTTAAAGCCGCTAAAAAGTTTCCCCACAACGAAAAGATAAAATTATTAGCAGCGATCGGTCAGTTACCTGCGGATCCCTACTATGGCGATATTCAGAAAAATGAAAGGCGAGCTTAATGTCTGGAGGCGCAGGATCGGTGTATATCGTATCCTGTATGAGCTTATTGTCCAGGATAAACTGATCATAGTGTTAAGGGTTGAGAAAAGGTCTTCGACTACATATTAGGATGCGGTATATCCCCCTAAATTCCGATTGGAATAAATATCCGTTCATGATAGGGTTAATTGTATAGGTTGAATAAAATATCATCTGGAGGTTATATGAAAAAGCTATTACTAGCTATCCTGGCCCTGGCAATTCTGACCGTATCAACCCTGGCGATACCGAACCAATTAACCTATTCGGGACGGTTACTCCAGAACGGTGCGCTGGTCAATGCGACCCTGGCGATGGATTTTGCTATTTACAACTCAGAAGCTGGTGTAAGCGTTCTTTGGTCAACGACCAATGTTAATGTAGAAGTTAACCAGGGGATATACAGCGTGTTCCTGGGCGCGGCGAATAACCCGATCAGCCCGAATGTGTTTTCAGCCGATAACGCGTATTTGCAAGTA
>JBAZXJ010000046.1:0-5345 GCA_041659865.1 Candidatus Margulisiibacteriota bacterium
GCGCTTTATTTTTCTTTACCAAGGGTAACGGTGGTGCTATAGGCGCTGACGGTGCCGGCATGGTGATCACCCATATCGGCAACGTCGGTATTGGGACGACAGCCCCGATATCAGCAAAGCTGCAAGTTCTTAGTCCTGGAAATCTATGTAATTTAGCAGTTTCAGGCAACTCATCATCATTTACGGGAACGGATATTTATATTGCCAGATCTTCAACTGGGACCGGCGTTGGCAACGGAGCGGCAATTCAATTTGATAACGGCAGTGCAGTGACCCATAATGTGCTGATCCAGCAGGGTGCCGGCAATTTCCAGATCTTTAATAATTCAACTGGGGCCTGGACTGAGAGGTTAAAAATAGGAGTTACTGGCAATGTTGGTATCGGCACGACGGGGCCTGGTGCAAAGCTGGACGTAGCTGGCAATATCAACTTAGGAACGAGCTCTGCCGCAGGCGCCATAACCATTACAGGAATTATAGGCTCTATCGACCAGTTCAGCATTAAGAATAATATTGGAAATTATTTAAAATTTACTGCAGACTCAAATCCTAATACAGCATTTTTTGTAATGAATAATCTCGGCAACGTTGGCGTCGGCTTGACCAATCCCCTAACAAAACTGACAGTTAATGCTGATAATTGGTATGCTGCCGGAGGGGAGAGCAGTATGCTGCTCTCTCAGACCAGCGCGACTGCCGTAGCCGAGATCTTCTCCAAAGCAGAAAATACAAATGGCCTTGCGGGCATGGGCTTTAGGACGGTTTGGGGTGGTGGCGATGGTCTGGCGACCCGTATGTATATCGATCATACCGGCAACGTCGGTATCGGGACAACGGCGCCTGGATATAAGCTTCAGGTCGGCGCTGCGGGGGATGGCAGCGAGGCCAGGGCCAATGCCTGGAATTCATTATCCGATGCCAGATTGAAAACGAACTTGGTAAAGCTGACCGGCGCAATGGAAAAGATCGACCTGCTTAACGGTTATTACTTTAACTGGAAGCAAGGCGTAGATAAAAAAAAGCAAGTTGGCGTCATTGCCCAGGAAATTGAGAAGGTGCTTCCTGAAGTGGTGTCGGAGGGGGGCGACGGATATAAATCCGTGGAATATAGCAAGCTGGCGCCCTTGTTCATCGAAGCCTTCAAAGAACTGAAAGCCGAGAACGAAAAGCTCCAGGCAGAAAATGGATCGATCAAGCGTCGTTTAGAGATGTTGGAGAAGAGATAGGCAGGTAGTGATCAAATGTTGAAGCGCAGAGCCTTAATTTCATTGCTGATCATGATCATCTGCGGAGCTATGGCTTTGCCGATCTATGGGGCGATGACGCTTTCCTCATTCCCTATGTTCTTCTATACCTTCCAGCTCACTGGGACCGGGGCAACGCTTGGTCAGCTCAGCCTCAGCAACAGCACATTGAACCTAACGAACAGCACGGCGCTGATCAGTTTTACCGCGACCCCCAACGTGGTCACTACGGCCGTGAACGTTGTCCAGCCTAACGGCAGTAATATCCCCGCAGTTTTCAATTCACGGAACGGTAGTAACTTTACCTATTTGTACACGGTCGCCGGCGCCAATAATGGTTATGCCTCGATCAATATAACCGTGACCAGAAGCAACGGGATCAGGGTCATCAGCAATAACGCCGGTCTGCTGTATGTCGATAATGTGGTCCCGACATTTTATGTTCTGCAGACCAGACCTCACCCCCTGATTGGTGTAGAAACTTACAGCATGTATATTAACCCGAGCGAAACGGTGGGGACGCCTTCTGTTACTGTGGCACTGGGTTCGACCGTGCGCAATATTTTGCCAGTATCTGCCGGACCGACCTGGACCGTGACCATCGTGCCAACGACTGGTTGGGGCGCGGGTACGGCGACGTTGAACGTCGTTTTGACCGACCTGGTCGGCAATAGTTCAGGGACCAGGGTTTTGGCTACCATAAATATAGACACTATCGGGCCAAGCGTGATCGAGACCGCCGGTCTTGGCAGTTTCGCCTTTGGTCAGAATGCTTTGATCACCTGTAATATTTACGACAACAACAACATCCAGGACGTGAAGTTGGTCTATCGGATCCTGGGTACTAACGGTCAGGGTACGGAAGTGCCCATGTCTGCTCATTCCGGCTCTCAATATTCAGCGGTCATACCGGCAGCTGATCTAAGTCCGTCCGGCCTGGAATATTACATCAAAGCTCGTGACGCGGTGAATAATATCGGACGCAATGTCACGACCTGGAACATAGCCTCGGTGATCAGTTTTAGCGCGCCGATGATCAGCAACGCGCTGATCACAGCTAATGCCGGAGAAACCCCGGTGATCATCTCTGCGGAAGTCGCTGACAATATCGGTCTCTCCGGTGTGACCTTGAGTTATCGGGTAAATGGTGGTGCGGAGCAGAATTTCAGGATGAGTTTGAACGGTGCGTATTATAAATATGAGATCCCTGCCGGTGCTGTTCCGGCCAATGGCAGTATTACCTATTATATCAAAGCGACGAACATCTCGAACCTTACGAACTATTATACGGCGATAGGTCTGACCAACGACTTGAGCACCGCCATGGCCAACCCGATCACAATTACTTTGCTTAACCAAAGCGCTCCCGTCCTGGCCCATACGCCGGTAACCTCCGCGGAAAGAGCTCAAGCGTTAAGCCTGCAAGCCAATGCCTCGGATCCGAGCGGACTGTCGATGGTCAAGCTTTGGTATCGCAACGCGGTAACCGGCTGGCAGCGCAGGCAAATGGTCGCTAATAATTCATTATATAATGGCACAATAGACGCTTCATTAGTGGTCAGCGGTCTGCAGTATTATATTGAAGCGATCGATGTTAATAATAAAGTGACTACTACGAATGTGATCAGCGTCACGGTCATCGATAACCAGGCGCCGGTCTTGACCCATGTCCCGCAGAGCCAGGGGAAAGTCGGTGTGACCCTGAACTTTAGCGCTGCGGCCCAGGACAATGTCGCCGGCGCGGTGATCCCATCCTTGGTCTACCGAAAAGCAGGAGCCAGCGCCTGGACCACGATCAATAGCGCGCCTTATCAGATCAGCGGAGCTTACATCAATACGCTGGATAATATTGAATACTATTTCACGGCAACCGATGGCGCAAACAGTGTCTCGGCGCCGAACAGCGGCTATTATGTCATTCAGATCAGCAGCCAGGACGGGCCGCTCATCAGCCATATCCCGCCGGCCAGAATTACCCAGTTCAAAACGCTGACCATCAACGCGGTAGTTGTCGGCGAAAGCCCGGTCCAAAGTGCGGACCTGTACTGGAGATATGCTGACGGGGACTGGCAGACCATAAGTCTGACCAATACTGCGGGCGGTATTTATAGCGCGGTGCTTCCGGGTAATAGCCTGGGCCAGATCGGCAATCTGCAGTATTACTTTAGCGCTACCGATAATGCTAATCATTCGGAAATGTCTGCTTCCGCGGATACCCCAAATGTCGTAGCGATCGAGGCTGATCGCGAACTCCCTCAGCTGACCATTACCGAACCTTACGTGAGCGTGACCAGTCTTGCTACCCAGAACATCAGCGGAGTGGCCCTAGACAACGTGGAAGCATCTACGATCAACGCCTATCTCAATGGCAGTTTAGTGGCTGGCCGGGCCTTACATATCAACGGCGCTTTCTCCATAGGCAACGTTATACTACGTGACGGCAGTAACCGGATAGAAGTGGTAGCGCAAGATCCTGCGGGGAACCGGGTAACAGCTTCGACCATGATCGAACTGGGTGACCTGAGGGTATATAACGCGGAAGCTGGCGTCAGCATAAATCTGGCGACCTATAATGCCCGGACCAACGCACCCATTTCTATCACTCAGCTAACTACTGCGAACTTTAGTTCCATGTTCGGCTTGACGGTCGATCAAAGCACGCCGGGCGGGCTGGTGATGGATACTCTGGCCGAGATCACGGTCCAGGATGAGACCGTGGCGACCGGTACCGTGTTCAACAATGACGGGATCTTGATCTCGATGCGGGTGCCGGCGGGAACTGCCACGGCGAACCTGACCCCCTGCTGGTGGAATATTGACAAAGGGCCGGATGGTGGTTGGGATACAGAAGGCTTGAGCTGGACCGGCCTGCATGCTTCGACCGGACAACAACTAGGGCTGCATAACGACATCTACTACTTTGCTTCAACGCACTTATCATTGTTCACTTTGGTCTCTTCCATAGATCATGAAAGACCAGCGGTCGTCTTAAGCGGCGCGGTCGACAACGGCAGATATGCTTTGGGCAATACCTTGAATATTTTGCTTAGTGCTACCGACAATATCGCAGTAGGTGGATGGGCTTACCGTTTGGATATCGTGAACAGCGTGAATGTCATTGTCACCAGCAATAGCGTTAATACCCCGGAGCTATTACTGAACCTGATCCCGCTTAGCGCTGAAGGCAGATATGAGCTTATTGTCACGGTCAGTGATACGGCGATCCCGGCGAATATTACGACTTTGAACCTGGCCTTTAGCATAGTGGACCTTGGCGATCAGACCAGACCGCAGATCGCTATAGATAGCCCGGCGATAGGCGCCGCGATCGTTGCCGGTCAGATCGTGAATATTTCCGGTACGGTCAGGGACAACGTGAGCATGAACTATTACACCGTGGAATGGCGCTACGATATCTTTGATACCTGGAAAGGGATCACTACGGTAAATTCGACCATGATAATTTCCAATATCCTGGCTGTCTTGGATACGACCGGCACGGGTATTACCACAAATTGGCTGATCAGGGTCGTCGCCGTGGACAGTTCCGGCAATACGGCAAATGCGGTCGTTGGTTACGACCTTACCGCGCCGACCATTAATTCACTGCGGATCACAAATAGCCGCGCCTTGTCCGGTACGGCCTGGGTCAAGAATGGCGACAGCCTTATTATAACCGCGAACATTGTTGATGATCACAGCATCAGTATCGCCAGGATCAAAGCGGACCTGAACAGTTTTGGCCTAGGCGGATCAGTTGTCCCGAATACTTTTGTGAACAATGTCGCAAGCTGGACCATTGCTTCTGCGGATGTATTAATCGCTGGCAGGGTGACGGTCACGGTCACTGTGGATGATAACGCTGGTAATCAGCGCGTGTTAGCTCAAGCTATCACTGCGGATAACGCAGCGCCGATAATTTCCGGATTCTTTGTGAATAATGCCATCATCGCCGCCGGAGATGCTCTCCCCTTTAACCGGGAGATCGTGGCCGTCGCCACTGATAACTATGGGATACGCCTGATCAATATGGCGCTGAAACAAAATTCTGCAGTGGTCGGCGGTCTGTTCACGACCGCGGCAGGCGACAGGGCTACGCTC
>JBAZXJ010000046.1:5355-9453 GCA_041659865.1 Candidatus Margulisiibacteriota bacterium
CTGGAAGCAAGCGCGGAGGATAACGCCGGTAACCTCGTTACCTATAATATTTTGCAGCTGCGTTCTGATGCCGACTTCAATATTAACGAGGTGATCCTGGCGCCTAACCCCTATGACCCGGACAAAGGACCGGCCCATATCGGTTTCGTGTTAAGCCTACCGGCTGTGGTCAAAGTCAACATCCACCGTATTTCCGGAGAAAAACTTTGGAGCGGTGAAGGCAGTTTTGGCTCAGGCTACAACGAGATCCTGTGGGATGGCAGCAGCGCTTACGAGAACAGGGTCGGTAACGGATTTTACATTGGTTATGTCAGCGCTGAACCGGCTGGTGGCGGCAGGAAGACCAAGCTGATCAAGATCGCGGTGTTGAGGTAAATATATATGAAAAGAACAATGCTGATAATTATCCTCATCTTTCTGCTTTGCTGGCCGACCATGGCCGGTGAAGCGGGCGCGTTCCTCGACAACCCCGCCGGAGCCCGCCAGGTAGGGATGAGCGGCGCCCAGGTCGCGGTGATCAGCGACGGCTATGCTCCGCTCTGGAATCCAGCCGGACTAGCCTACTTAAAGAAGACCGAATTGAACTCGATGTTAGCTAGCGTGTTCGGGGTCGTAGATCAGAAGTACTTTTCCTATGCCCAGATCATGCCTTGGGGTGTGATCAGCCTGGGTGTATTCTCCTCAGGGGTTGCCGATATCGAAGGCAGCGCTTATGTGAACGGCCGCAGTATCCGTACCGGGAGGAGTTTTGCTTATTCAGCCAGCGCCTGGATCCTGTCGTATGGCGCTACCCTGGCCAGGATCAATGAAACGCTCCATAAAGATATTCTGACTCCTTACGCCGACGATCTTAGCCTTGGCGCTAATTTAAAGTTGATCGGCGAGACTTTGGATAATGCCAGTTCCAGCGGTTATGCTCTCGACCTTGGCGTACAGTATGACTACTCTCCGGTCCTGAAGTTAGGCGTGACCGTTAAGAATTTCGTTGCTTCCCCAGTGCAATGGACGGGTGGAGGGATGACCGGGACAGACCTGTTGCCCATGTTGGTAAATCTTGGCTTAGGCTATTATCTTGAGTCGAACTGGCTGACGGCGTTTGATCTCGAAATGCGCAATACCCAGCGCGCTAAATTTCATTTGGGCACAGAATATAGATTGATCTTTGAAGACCCACAGCAGAAGAAAGAGGAAAGAAAAGAAGATACCTATGCTATGTTGCTCAGAGGCGGATTGAGCGATGCCAGCTATGATCTGGGCCTGGGCCTGGTCTATCACGAAATATTATTTGATTATGCTTATAGTTCGGCCCAATATGACTACATGCAGACCACGCATAGATTTTCCCTCGGCTATCGCTTTGATGGTCCTAAAGTAAAACCAAGAATAATTGCCCAATTGCCCCAACCGCCTGCTCCGCAGATAGCCGTAGTAGTGACCGAGGATGAAGCCATTGATTTTCAGCAGCTACTAAAACAGGCCCTGGCCAAGCGCCAAGCTGAACAGCTAGTTGTAAAAAAGAACACAGCCCAGCAGGTCCCGCAAATAGCCACGGTCAATATCCAGCCCCAGCTCATTCTGGAAATGCCGGAGACGAACGCTCTCGCCACACAAAGTAAATATGGAGTTAGAGGTAAGACCGTCGATGTTAAGACGCTCCTGATCAACGGCGAGCCGATCTGGATCAATGCCCAGGGCTATTTCTATGCTGAGATACCCGTAAGCAGGGGGCAAAACGAAATAGTGTTCAAAGGCTACAGCGTGAGCAACGACCTGATCAAGCTTACCAGGACCATTAACCGGATAAAATAGGTTGACAGCGCTATTATTTACCCCTAAACTTGTCATTCCTGTTTATTTTACTGAAGAAAGGATTGAGAACATTGTCAAGAAAATGTGATATTTGCGGCAAAGGCCCGATATTTGGAAATAACGTTAGTCACTCTAACCGCCGGACCAGAACAAAATGGTTACCGAACTTGCAGAGTATTAACATCATGCTCAAAGGCATAAAGACCAAGTCCAAGGTCTGCACCAACTGCATTAAGTCTAACAAGATCGTCAAAGCAGCTTAACCAGGATAATAGCTCGTACGTAGCACATCGAACATCGTACGGGCCGATGCGCTCCGTCATTGCGAGGAGGCATCCGACGTGGCAATCTCTAGACAGATCACGAAAGGGTACCAGAAGATGAAAGTGCTTATCAGCGATAAAACTTCTGAAAAAGGCCTGGAGATCCTGCGTCAAGCCGGTTTTACGGTTGACGTTAAGACAGGCTTGCCGGAAGACGAGATCATCAAGATAATCGGTGATTACGATGCCCAGATCGTGCGTAGCGAGACCAAAGTAACGGCCAAGATCATGGATGCCGCCAAGAAGCTCAAGATAATCGCCCGTGCCGGTGTCGGTGTGGATAATATCGATACCGAAGCCGCTACCAAAAGAGGACTTATTGTCGTCAATTCTCCTGAAGGTAATACGATAGCCGCAGCAGAGCATTCTATTGCTATGTTGTTGGCCATGGCGCGCAATATCCCAATGGCTTATGCCTCATTAAAAGATAAAAAGTGGGAAAGAAGTAAATTTACCGGAGTAGAAGTATATAGCAAAGTACTTGGGGTGGTCGGTTTGGGCAAGATCGGTTCGCGGGTCGCCCATTACGGTGTCGGTATGGGGATGAAAGTTATCGGCTACGATCCTTTTGTTAATGAAGACTATGCGAAAAAACTAGGCATTACTCTGGCCAGTCTTGATGAAATATATAAACAGGCCGATTTTATCAGCTTGCATATTCCCAAGACCGCGGAAACTGCTAACCTGATCAATAAAGATACGATAAAAAAAATGAAGGACGGCGTCAGGATCGTGAACTGCGCCCGGGGCGGGATCGTCAACGAGCAAGACCTTTATGATGCCGTGGAGTCCGGCAAGGTCGCTGGTGCCGCGGTGGATGTGTTCTCCAAGGAACCTGCGGAGATGACCAATCCGATCCTGCAATCTGGCAAGATAGTTTATACTCCTCATCTTGGCGCCTCTACTGAAGAAGCCCAGGTCAATGTGGCCATCGATGTGGCGGAGCAGATCGTTGACGTGCTGAACGGCGGGCAGGCCAGAAGCGCGGTCAATATCCCTTCCCTCAAACCGGAGAAGTTGGCCCCGGTGATCAGTTTTATGCCCTTGGCCGAAAAACTGGGCAAGTTATCCAGTCAGCTGGCCGGTGAAGCTGTTTCAGATATTAAAGTTGAATACTGCGGTGAACTTGCCGAGCATGATGTTTCTCCTTTGACGACCGCTCTGCTCAAGGGCTTTTTAGAATATATGACCTCTGATTCGGTCAATTTCGTTAACGCTCCTCTGATCGCTAAAGAGCGGGGGATCAAAGTTACCGAGAGCAAAACAGAGGAAGCCAGGAATTTTGCCAATATGATAACCGTTGAGTTCCAAAGCGGTAAACAGCAGAAAAAAGTAGCTGGTACTTATTCCCGCTCTATGGGTGAAATGATCGTTCTGGTCGAAGGATACCAGGTAACCGCCAAGCCGGAAGGATATCTGCTTATAGTATTAAATAAAGATGTCCCTGGAGTGGTCGGCAGGATCGGAACTTTTTTAGGCAAGCATAATGTGAACATTGCCGGAATGAACGTCGGCCGGGATAAGGTCGGCGGAGAAGCGGTAATGGTCCTAAATGTAGATTCACCTATCGACAAAGCAGTATTAAAAGATATTGCTAACGTCGAAGGGATCATCAGCGAGGCCAGGCTGGTGAAGTTCTAACCGCGTGCCGCGGTGGCGGAATTGGCAGACGCGCAAGATTCAGGTTCTTGTAGGGTCACACCTGTGCTGGTTCAACTCCAGTCCGCGGCACCAGCCTTCGCTCTTAAAACTTTTGGGAAAGTTTTAAGAGCTTCGGCTGGCAGGCCAGCTTACGAGATTTACTGCGACATTTTAATAGAATTCACCAAAAGTTTTTAGAGCGTAGGCGGACCGAACAATTAGGGGCTTTTTGCGATAGTTTTAATCCCTTCCAATGACTAACCAGCTTCTCTCACTGCCTCCCTGTTGACGGAACCGCCCTTTATAAGGCAATATATCCTCAAGT
>JBAZXJ010000047.1:0-9297 GCA_041659865.1 Candidatus Margulisiibacteriota bacterium
GGTCCTTATCCCCTGTGTTGCCGCACGCGTGAACGGTAGATGCCGTATTAATGGAAATTCTTGCCAGTATTTAAAAATTAAGGAGTCTTATGTTCCACAAGCTTAGTTCAGGGCGTAGATGTTGAAGTTTTATGTATCGTAATAATAAGAAGGGTAAAGAAATGAAAAAGAGCGATCAAAAAAAGCAAGATGAAAAAAAGGAGAAATATAATATGAGAACTTATAAGCTATTTATTACCGCGTTACTAATGATGGTGGTCAGTTTCATGACCGGCTGCGGAACCCAGTCGGCAGGGAATTACCATGAGAATATTATGCCTTCGGTCAGTTCAACGATCCCTGCTAATGCGGCTGTCAGTGTCGCGCTCAACGGGAACATCAACGCGACCTTCAGTGATACGATGGACGCGTCATCGATCACTGCCGCGACTTTTACCTTAAAGCAAGGGACCACGCCAGTTGCCTGCTCCGTAACGCATGTCGGCAACGTCTCGACCTTGCATCCTCTAAGTAATCTGGTCGCCAATAGCGTCTATACTGCGACGATCACTACCGGGGTAAGGAGTCTTGCTGGGAATACCCTTGCTGTCAATAAGACCTGGAGCTTTACCACAGGGACAGCTGCGGATAATACAGCACCATATGTCTCCTCAATGATCCCTGCCAATACAGCGACTGGTGTCGCCCTCAACGGGAACATCAACGCAACTTTTGACGAAGGGATGGATCCATCAACAATTACCACGACGACCTTTACGTTAATGCAAGGGGCAAACCTTGTGGCTTGTTCTGTGAGTTATGCAGGATTTGTCGCTACTATGCACCCGCTAAGCAATCTTGCCGCTAATACAACTTATACGGCGACGATCACAACTGGGGTTAAGGATCTGGCCGGCAATGCCAAGACCGCTAACCGGGTCTGGACCTTTACGACCGGGTCATCCGCTGATACGACGGCTCCTATTGTGGATTCTACGACCCCAGCTAATTCGGCGACCGGTGTGGCCGTCAACACGATCATTAACGCTACCTTTAGCGAGGGGATGGATCCATTAACGCTTACTACCACGACTTTTACTTTAAAGCAGGGGACAACGCCGGTTGACTGCTCGGTGACCTATGTCGGGACTATCGCGACGTTGCATCCGGTCAGTAATCTTTCCGCAAATACAATATATACAGCGACGATCACTACTGGGGTTAAGGATCTGGCCGGCAATGCCAAGGCTTCCAATAAGGTCTGGAGCTTTACCACAGCGGCAAATCTGGACATAACAGCTCCGCTGGTAAGTTCAACAGCCCCAGCCAATGCGGCGACCGGTGTGGCGATCAATACCAACCTCAACGCGACCTTTAGCGAAGCGATGAACCCATTAACGCTTACCACAACAACCTTTACCCTAAAGCAGGGGACAACGCCGGTTGATTGCTCGGTGACTTATGTAGGGATGATCGCTACTTTGCATCCAATAAGTAATTTGGCCGCAAATACTACGTATACCGCGCTGATCACCACTGGGGCCAAGGATCTGGCCGGTAATGGTTTAGCTGTGAACAAAACCTGGAGCTTTACTACCGCAGCAACTCTGGATACCACCCCGCCAGTCGTTAACTCGACCAGCCCGGCAAACGCGGCGACCAGTGTGGCGATCAACGCCAATGTCAACGCAACTTTTAGTGAGGCGATGAACCCCTTAACGCTGACCAGCACAACGTTCACGCTTAAGCAAGGTACGACAGTTATTGATTGTGCGGTGGCTTATGTAGGCAACGTTGGCACTTTGACTCCGGTCAGTAATCTGGCAGCCAATACTACGTATACTGCGCTGATAACGACAGGCGCTAAGGATCTGGCCGGCAATGCTTTAGCTGTAAACAAGACCTGGAGTTTTACTACCGCGGCAACTTTGGATACTACTCCGCCAGTTGTGAATTCCACGATCCCAGCCAATGCGGCCACTGGTGTTGCCCTGAACACGAACGTCAACGCGACCTTTAGCGAGGCGATGAACCCGGCAACTCTGACCAGTACGACTTTTACCTTAAGACAAGGGGTAACTCTTATCGCAGGCACGGTAAGCTACGTAGGCAGTGTTGGTACTTTAACCCCGGCCAGTAATTTGGCGGCCAATACTACATATACAGCGACGATCACAACTGGCGCCAAGGATGTAGCCGGTAATGCGCTGGCTGTAAGCAAGACCTGGAGCTTTACCACTGCACCGACCGCTACGGTCGCTCTGCTTCCGGTAAACCTGGGAACAGCAAGCGGTTTCGTGCTCTTGTCCAAAGCGGGAATTTCCTCGACTGGAACAACTGCGATCACAGGTAAGGTTGGGGTTAGTCCGATCGATAGTACGGCCATCACCGGTTTTGGCTTGATAATGGATTCCTCAAATACATTTTCCACCTCATCACTGGTTACCGGCAGAATATATGCAGCTGACTATACTCCACCAACGCCAGCGGATATGACCACAGCGATCAGCGACATGGAAACTGCGTATACCAATGCCGCGGGCAGAGTAAGCCCTACGGCAACCGAGCTTGGTGCCGGTGATATCAGCGGTCTGACCATCGCACCCGGACTCTACAAGTGGGGCACAGGCGTTCTGATGTCAACCGATGTTGTGTTAAATGGCGGCCCCAACGACGTCTGGATCTTCCAGATCTCTGGCGACATAACCATGGCTCCAGGTGCAAGAATAACCTTGACCGGCGGAGCAGTGGCCAGCAACGTTTTCTGGCAGTCCTATGGAGCGGTCATTCTGGATACGACCTCGCATATCGAAGGTACTGTGCTTTGTCTGACCGAGATCAGCCTGGCTACCGGCGCAACGGTCAAGGGCAGATTACTCTCCCAGACCGCGATCACCCTGGATGCGAATAACGTCATCCTGCCATAAGAGGATAGATAAAGTTTAGCTAATGAACGGGGCTTCGGAGCTTACAGGAAGCCCCGTTCAGCAAGAAAGAAGAACGAACATGAAGAACATAGAACAAGTTGAAGTAAAGAACGTGATAGAACCTCTAGTTGCCGCGGCGGCTGGTGCGCTGGTTGGTGCCGGTGTTGTAGCGACAGGCATAGTGCTAAAGGAAAAACAGGATAGGGAAGAGTTAAAGCAAGTGCTCACTGAAATGAAAGAGATAACGGTAGAGTATCTGGATGAAATGAAACAGGAAATAGATGACAAGAAGGCTGATGTCAAAAGGGAAATAGTTAAAGATACAAAGATAGTGAAAAATGTAGCTGCTTCAGTAAAAGGTTCTTTGCATCAAGCAATAGAAGATGCCAAAAAAGCGGTACGAGCCAAATAGATAAGAGGGGATAAGAATAAAATGATAAATTCAATAATCAGACATATTCTTAGCTGTAGTTACTACATTAGTTCTATTGTTTGGGTCGCGCTGTCAAGTTTACAGCCAGGCCAGGAAATGCAGGATATTAAGTCAGTGCGGAGCTAATTATTAAGGAAGTTCATCATGCTCGAATCTATTATCTTCATTCTGCTTTTCTTTTGGTTGTTCGGTATGCTGGCCTCGGTTACCATCGGCGGCCTGATCCATTTATTACTGGTCATAGCCATCGTGATGACCCTGGTGCGGATAATTCGGGGCAGACCGGTACTATAAATATTTATGATCAATAGTTGGAGTATATTTAGAGAAACAGGAGAAATGTATCATGAGAAAATATAAGGGCATGTTCTTTGCGTCATTGTTAATGTTAGTCGTTTTCATGTCCGGCTGCGGGCAACAATCTGCCGATAATTATCTAGGAGAAACTAATCCTGGCGGACCAAATGTGAGCTCCACGATCCCGGCCAATGCGGCCATCGGGGTGGCTCTTAACGGAAATCTCAGCGCGACCTTTAGCGATGCGCTGGATCCGGCAACGATCACCACTGCCAGCTTTACCTTAATGCTAGGAACAACGCCGGTTCCCTGTTCAGTATATTATCTGGGCAATGTAGCGACCTTACATCCGCTAAGTAATCTTGTGAGCAATAGCGTCTATACGGCGAGGATAACGACCGGCGTCAAGGATATCGCCGGCAATGCCATGATCGCCGATAAGATCTGGAGCTTTACTACAGGAACAGCGTTGGATAATGCCGCGCCAGTTGTTGCTTCGACCATACCGGCCAATGTGGCTACCGGTGTTGCGTTCAATGCCATTCTCAGCGCGGCTTTCAGCGAGGGCATGGATCCTGCGACCCTGACGACCATGACCTTTACTTTGAGCAAAGGGCTTGCTCGTGTGGCCTGTAATGTTAGCTATGTGGGCTTGGTTGCTACCTTGCATCCGTTAAGCGTTCTGGCCGCGAACACGACCTATACGGCGACGATCACTACCGGAGCCAAGGACCTGGCCGGCAATGCTTTGGCTGCCAATAAGACCTGGAACTTTTCCACAGGATCGGTGCCGGATATCACAGCACCCCTGGTAAGTTTTACGCTTCCGGCCAATGCGGCCACAGGTGTTGCCGTAAATGGTGATCTCGACGCGAACTTCAGCGAAGGGATGAACCCCTTAACGCTTACCACAATGACCTTTACTTTGAACAAAGGGCTGGCGCGTGTGGCTTGTACAATTAGCTATGTGGGCTTGGTTGCTACCTTACATCCGTTAAGCGATCTGATTCCTAATACGACCTATACTGCGACGATCACTACCGGAGTCAAAGATCTGGCCGGTAATGCTTTGGCAGTCAACAAGACCTGGTCCTTTACCACAGGGCCAGCGCAAGATCTGATCGCGCCCTATATCGTCTTATTGATCCCGGCCAATGCGGCTGCCAATATTGGTCTGAACGGGAATATCAAAGCGGTCTTCAACGAGGGGATGGATCCGGCTACTCTTACCACCACGACCTTCACTCTAAAGATAGGGACAATGCCGATCGCTGGCACTGTAACATTTTCCAACAATCTGGCAACTTTTACTCCCTCAAGCTATCTCACAGCTAACGTCACCTATACAGCGACGATCACTACTGGCGCCAAAGACGTAGCCGGCAATGCCCTGGCTGCCAATAGGACCTGGAGTTTTACCACTGCGGCAACTCTGGACACAACTCCACCGATCGTGAGCTCTACGATCCCGGCTAATGCTGCGACCGGAGTAGCGATCAACTCGAACGTCAACGGTGTCTTCAGCGAAGTTATGGACCCTGCAACAATAACGCTCACAAGTTTTACGCTCAAACAGGGGGGAACGCTGATCCCTTGTGCTTTGACCTATTTGGGCAACGTTGCGACCTTGAGACCGTACAGCGATCTGGCGACCAATACTATTTATACCGCGAGGATATCTACAGGGGTCAAAGATATAGCAGGGAACGCCTTGGCTGTGAGCAAAACCTGGAGTTTTACTACATCAGCATCTGCACCTGCCGGTCTATTGCCGGTCAATCTTGGCACAGCGGGCAATTTTATTATCCTGTCCAAAGCAGGTATCTCTTCGACAGGACTGACCTCGATCGTTGGCAATATTGGGGTTAGTCCGATCGACAGCACAGCTATTACCGGATTCGGCTTGATCATGGATGCTTCAAATACCTTTGCAAGCTCATCTCTGGTGACGGGAAGAATATATGCAGCTGATTATACTCCACCAACGCCAGCGGACCTGACCACGGCAATAAGTGATATGGAAACTGCTTATACCAATGCCGCGGGGAGAGTGAACCCAACGGCTACCGAGCTTGGTGCTGGCGATATCAGCGGTCTGACCATCGCTCCTGGCCTATACAAGTGGGGCACAGGGGTCTTGATCGCCACAGATATTGTGCTCAACGGGGGGGCAAATGATGTTTGGATCTTCCAGATATCTGGCGACCTGAGCATGTCTCCCGGGGCAAGTGTGACCCTGGCTGGTGGGGCCCAGGCCGCAAATGTTTTCTGGCAGGTAGCTGGGGCGGTAATTATGGATACGACCACCCATATTGAAGGAACGATACTCTGTCTGAATGAGATCACCCTGGCGACCGGTGCAACGCTTAAGGGCAGATTACTGTCTCAGACCGCGATCACCTTGGACGCAAATAATGTTATCTTGCCATAGGCGGAGAGGAAAATAATTTCAGGTCATGAACGGGGTTTGGGATCTTATTCGAAACCCCGTTCACCTAAATACTATTTACTCAAAGGAGGAAATATCGTGCAAAGTTGCCGTAAAGAGTCTGATAAATATTTTACAAAGGAAAAAGATATGCAAACCCAGAAGAAAATCATGATCGCCTTGGTAATGTTATCCCTTTTGTTCGGAGTAACCACGTTATGGGCAGAGTCTAATCCTCAGTCAAGTAAAAGAACGCCGACAAAACGCCAGGATATCATGAGCTCCCTCAATCTATCACCGGACCAGATCAAACAGCGCAATGCTTTGAGGGAGCCTTTCCAGAGAACGATCATCGATCTGCAGGCCAAACGGATCAATAAACAGCTGGAACTGGGCGAGGCCTTGAACATTGTTAAACCTGATGTCTCAAAGGTTGATGGCCTGGTCAATGATATCAGCGCTATCCAAGGTAGTTTGCTAAAAGCGGATATTAAATATCAACTCGAACTGCGCAGTATCTTGATGCCATATCAGAAGACCAAACTGGCCAAGCTTAAACCGGGAGAGTTCCTGGGCGGCGGTATAGACAGCAGAAAAATATCGGACCAGCAAAGCCCCTTCAGCAAGGAGAACCCTGCTCGGCAGATCGATGAGGAGCCTCTGTTCTAATGGGGAAACATCATGGACTTCGGATGTATGCAGCGATCTTTGTTTTGGAGTTCATCGCGGTTTTGGGTATAGCAGGATGTATCAAGAGTATAACGGCAGTAGCGGGAAGTTATCGCACAGGTTTTTCTGCTGTCGCTAAGGCTCCGCAAAAACATCCACAAAAATATGATCTGAAGACGGCCTCGGCTAAACTTGGCATAAACGAAGTTTGGCTGAGCGCAGTGATCAAGGAAGCCCAGAAAAGCCAACCGGCAGATCTGGCCGTTGCGGCCGCTGTGTTAAATGTTTCTCAAAATATCTTGATGGAGGCGCTGGGGATGTCCGGAAAATAGCAGTCCAGGCCTTGAGTTTTGCTCCACAGGAGCGTAAGATTGCCCTATAATATGGAACAAGTGCTCAACGCTTCGGAAAAGACCCGCCACTGCCCCAAGTGCTTCAAGGAAAGCCCGGTCAGTCTTGGCTTTTGCATGTATTGCGGGTATAAGTGGCCCAGGCAGGGTGGCGGTGGGCCTGTGGCCTGGTACTTCCGTCCGGGCTTGATAACCTTTGCCATACTAAGCTTCGGTCCGCTGGCTTTACCTCTGCTCTGGGCCAGACCTGATACCAATAGGGTATTCAAGCTGATAATTTCCCTGATCGTGATCCTGGTCACTTACTGGCTCTGGGGTCCAGTAGCCGGCAGTTTCTCCACCATAATGAAACTATACACGCAGCCGGATCAGGCGATGCAATTACTTAATGGTCTGATGGCGCAGTAATTTCAATATTCCAAACGCAACTAAATTTGCATATAGTTAGACTAAACGCAAAAGCACTTGCATATAGAATATTCGCAGGGAACAGGACCTTTTACATATGTCGTTATGCGAAAGTTTGATTTGTTTGCTGGAATTACTTCGCTGAACCTCTAGAGAGGGCTATCTTGCCGGTGCGGGCCAGTTCCTGGACGCCGAATTTACTGAGCAGGTCCAAGAACGCCTGATTTTTATCCGCAGTTCCGGTTACCTCGATCATCATACTATCAGCAGAGACGTCGATAATTCTTCCGCGGAAGATATCGCAGATCTGCATGATCTCCGAGCGGGTAGAGACCGTACATTTTATTCTCATCAACTGCATCTCGCGTTCGACATGGGTCGTCGCGGTCAGGTCGTTGACCTTGATCACATCGATCAGTTTATTTAATTGCTTGTTGATCTGTTCCAGAATGAAATCATCGCCGTGGACCACAATGGTCATGCGTGAAAAAGCAGGGTCACGTTCAGTCCCGACCGCTATACTATCGATGTTATAACCACGGCGGGAGAACATCCCGGCTACGCGGGTCAGGACCCCTGGTTTGTTATCAACAAGAACGGAAAGTATATGTCTCATCAGGAATAGGTCTCCCCTTTGCGTTCTTCATTGAGGATCATTTTGTTGATTATTCCGCCGGCCGGGACCATCGGATAAACGCTGGCCTCCGGTTCGACGACCATGTCCATGAAAACAGGGCCTTTATGGTTAAAAGCTTGCTCCAGGACCTTGCCGACCTCTTCGGGTTTGGTAGCTCTAAGGCCTAATACACCGTAAGCTTCGGCAACTTTAACGAAATCAGGATTACCACCGGCGCAAAGATCGGTCTGCGAATAACGTTTGCCGTAGAAAAGTTCCTGCCATTGGCGGACCATGCCTAAATAGCCATTATTCATTATGCAGACCTTGACCGGGATATTATAACGTTTGACCGTGCCCAGTTCCTGGATGTTCATCTGGATACTGCCGTCGCCGGCGATATCTACTACCAGCTTGTCGGGACAGCCGACCTGGGCGCCGATAGCGGCTGGAAAGCCAAAGCCCATCGTCCCAAGACCGCCGGAGGAAATAAAAGAACGCGGGTTTTTATGTAACATATATTGGGCCGCCCACATTTGGTGTTCGCCGACCTCCGTTGTAATGATACAATCGCCTTTGGTCAGTCTGTTGATCTCTTGGAGAACGTATTGCGGAGCGATAGATCCGCCGTCTTTTTTGTAAGCTAAAGGATATTGCTCTTTCCAGACTTTGACCTTTTCCAGCCAGGGCTTGATATTAGGCGCCTTGACCAGCGGGATCAGTTCAGTAAGCACGTTCTTAACGTCACCAACAATTGGAATGGTCGCCGGAACGCATTTGCTGATCTCGGCAGGATCGATATCGATATGAATTATCTTGGCATGAGGGACAAAAGTACTTAGCTTACCGGTAACCCGATCGGAGAATCTCATGCCGATGGCGATGATCAGGTCCGATTCGGCTAAAGTATAATTGGCGTAAGCCGCGCCGTGCATGCCGACCATGCCCAGAGCTAAAAAGTCATCAGCAGGGTAAGCGCCAAGGCCCATCAAGGTGCTGCCGACCGGGATATTTGTTTTGGCGACCAGGTCGCGCAGTTCCTGGCTGGCATTGGAAAGGATTATCCCCCCGCCGGCGATGATTATCGGCCGTTCGGCCTTGGAGATCATTTCAGCCGCGGCCTTGATCTGGCGGGGATTTCCGATATAGTTCGGTTTATAACTTGGCAGATCAACTTCCTTGGGGTAGTT